>CAYPFI010000022.1:0-8379 GCA_964410005.1 uncultured Candidatus Saccharibacteria bacterium
TCTTCAACGTCCTGTGAGATGGTGGTGAGGCCCAACTGGTACTTACGAGCACGCTTTGCGATGGAGTACATAAAGTTTGCCGAGTCCTCATACTTCATGAGCTGCCAGGCTTCATCGACGACCAGGATACGTTTGCGCTTGTCACTCTTCACCTTGTTCCAGATGTAATTAAGAATGATGTACATGGCAACCGGGCGAAGTTCGTCTTCAAGGTCGCGGATGTTAAAGACGACGAATTTGTTATTAATGTCCACATTACTCTGGGTTGAGAAGAGACCACTAAAGGTACCAGTGGTGTACTTGCGCAGGCGTTGAGCCAGGGCGGGGCCATTGCCCGTCATGTCGTTGAGAGTGTTGTAGAGGTCGTTCATGGTTGGTGGTGTAGCATTGTGCGTCAGTGGATCGTTGGTGATGCCAGCTTTGGCGTAGGTATTAATAAGAGCCACATCGAGGTCGCTGTCTTCGGCTGGGGTCAGCGGTGTAATAACTTGCTCAGTGCCACCTTGTTGACCAACTTGGGTGTTGCCGCCACCACCCATCATCAGGCGCAAGAGACCATGGAGGGTAATGATGTTGGTGCGCAGGGCGTTATCGGCATCTTCGCTATCGAGTACACTAGGCAAGTCAAATGGGTTCAGGCGCGTTTCGCTGCTGAGGCTAAGGCGCAGGTAGCTGCCCCCTACTGCTTCAGCCAAGGCTTGATATTCATTTTCAGGGTCGATAATAATAATTTCGATGCCAAGCATTAGGCTGCGCAGAGCCTCGAGCTTCACAAAGAACGATTTACCAGCACCAGACTTAGCAAAGACGGCCATGTTGGCATTTTCTAAGCTAAAGCGATCAAATAGAACCAGGCCATTATTATGACGGTTAAGGCCGTAGAGTACGCCTTCGTTACGACTGAGATCAGAACTAGTGAACGGGAAACTGGCCGATAAGGCGCCAGTGTTCATGTTGCGGCTGACTTGGAGCTCGTCAGAAGCTAGCGGCAATGTGCTATTAAAGCCCTGTTCCATTTGCAGGCTTGCCGACTTAGTATAAACCAGGCTCTGGCCAAAAATACCTTCAATTTTGCGTTGGAGCTGATTAAGGTTATCAAGATCATCAGCATACATCGTGAGATACAGGCCGAAGCGGAAGAAGCGCTCCTCGCCCACTTGGAGCTTGTCGCGAAGTTCTTCTGCGTCGGTGATGGCAGCCTCAAGTCCTGGATCACGTACACGACCCTTCTCGGCATTAATCTCGTAACTAGCCTCGAGCTCACTCACCTTGCGGCGCAGGTTATTGAGGACGACCTGGCTCTCGACTGGATAAATGTTGATGCTCATATCAATGACTTCATCGATGTTGACGAGCGGCGATAGCCAGCCTGTAAAGATTTGGCGTGGGTAGCCGTATACATAAATGGTTCGGGCAAAGCGCTTACCGATTTGGATGTAGCTAGATTCAATCTTGAGGCTAGGCGGCGAAATAAGGTCGCGCATGGTAACAATACCCTGGCGATAAACAAACTCGGCTTCTTGCTGCTCAGCAAGCTTGGCTGCTTCAGCGGCTGATATAGGATCTGGTTTTTTACCAAAAATTGCCATTATCGGGGTCCTTCCAGTGGATTGCGTGGTGGCTGTGGAGTCTCTGGAGCCGGCGCTGCAACGGCTGGCGCTTGCGGTGCGGCAGTAAGTTGCTCGGCATTGCTTGGTGATGGGGCCACGGCTGGCGCTTGGAGGGGCTCTCCCCCGCGCACAACACTAGCGGCTTGCAATTGGCTCGCATCGATAAGTTTTTGCTGGGCAGCCACATCAGGATTGTAGCTGGTGTAGTAAAGGTCAATAAGTTCTTGTGTGTTGAGCGGAATGGCGCGTAAGCCCATTTGAGCCAAACCGTTAGCTACAAGTTGAACACGTTGGCGAAGCTCCTTCTTGCTGTTTTCAAAATCGACAGCACCAACACTCACCACATTGGCCGGCTTTAGGATGGTACTTAGCTGCTGCACGATGTTGGTTTTGCCAGGTTCGGCCATCGGGAAGTACGGAATGACAACGAAGAATTGTTTGTCCATAATATTCACTTCTTCAATCAGTGACTGCACATTGGCAATGTAGTCTTCCATTAAATCGGCCAGTAGCGGATTGTCGTGTTCGTCGCGGCTTTTCTTGAGCTTATCAATGTAGTTATCCAGATCGATTTTGCGTGACTTGATCACGATCTGAACGGGAAAGTGCAGTGAATTCAGGAAGCCTTGGAAAGCCATCTCGGCGCCGTCTTGCTCAGCTTGGCTCATGAGGTCAAAGTTGATGGCGCTGGTCAGCACTACACTGCGCAATGAGCCATCTTTCATAATTACAATACCGTCCTTGATCTCATTGATGATCAGGCTGCTCTGCGTACTTTTGTTGGTGGTAGTTGCTGATTGTTGTGCCATTAGCGAAAGCTCACGGATTGCCCTTCCTCTAACGTTGAATCGTCTTTGGACTGCTCGGCAACAGGTGCGGCAGTGGGGGTTTCCTCGACACTAATTATAGCAGCCTCAGGGCCATGAATACTAGGGTCGTAATCTGAGGCGGGTGGCGGTGGAGCTTGAATTGCTACTGGACTGGCAACCGGTATTGGATCAGGTCGTTTAGTCAGTATGGGTGTCGGCGCGTCGCCGCCGATATCACGTGATTCCACTAGGCTTGGTGAGATTAAGCGCTCTTCAAGATCGAGCAGGTGACGCTCCCCTACTTCATTCCCTTCGGTATCATATTCAATTTGCACACCACGCCCGTCAATAACCTGTGCAACGTGCTCTAGCTGGCTGCGTACTTCGCCCGGATTCTGTTGGGTGACATCTTCTTTAAGGGGTGGCTGAACAATCTTAAAGACCTCAGTAATAGGCTCCTTAATCCAGATGCGTTTGCGGGGCTTCGTCCAAAAGGCAACGAGGGCCAAGAAGAGGGCTTCGAAGGGCTGATCTTTACGTTGGTAAAGCCCAAGCATTAATAAGAGAATAGTGGGCGGTACCCCGATGATAAAAAACAGAACCGGTGTTGGGCCAAAGAAGATTCGGAAGGTCAAAAACCCATATGCCACGCCGATAACGGAGTAGATAAATTGCTTTAAAGTATATGGCCCAAGGATCTTATCCTCGGCCTCAACATCTTGAGGGACTTTGTACTGGCCCATGGCCTTATTATACAGGAGTCAATACGCTATTGGTATGGCGCCTAGTGGTGCTCGCCCAGGTCAGCATTCTCGCCAGCGATGCGAGCTTTGCGGGCGGCGGCAACTTGGTCCTGAAGACTTGCTTGCTCGGGCTTTAGTTTCTCAATAAGCTCGTCAAGACCGGCAGTGCTGACATCGCCCTGAATGGCGGTAACCTGACCACCATTAGCCACGTAGGTCTTGAGGAAGTCGGCGACGCTGACTTGTTTGCCCTTGGCGGTAATAGTAATGCCTTCGAACTTACCTTCGGCATCGGCAGCTAACAGCTCACGCTTCATAGACTTAGCCACATCAAGCTGGATGGAGTTAGCAAGACCATTGGAGTTGACCACCTGGATCATGCTGTTAAGAGCATTTGCAGAGTTCCACTTGACGGCTTGTTGCGCAGCAGTAATACCGCTACCCGCACCAAGGTTGGCGAGGCCTGCAGCCTGCAGTTCACCGTAAGCACGGTCACCTTGCAAGTGAACGGCGTGAGTAATTTTCTGCAACGTAGAACCAGCATTTGGCCCAAGTGCACGGAGAATACTCGATTGAATCTCCTTGCTCTTCCATTGGTTTGCTTCGTGGTCGAACAGGCCATTGCGGTTATTGCGCAGGGTACCATTCTTGTCAGCCACAAGCTTGCCGTCAACCATACTCGATTTCTCACCATCCATAAGCTCAGAGAACTCAACCATACCGCTCTGCTGGATCATTTGCCCAACAGCCGCCTCAGCTAAGTGATGGTTCATCTTGAACTTGTACTTAGTGCCGTAGCTGTTTTCAGTAGTATGAGTATCGTCGTGGTTCACCAGGCCAGCCTGAGCGATTCTGAGGAGTTCAGGGTTACCAAAGGCGTTGTCGCGGAAGAATGTCTTCCAGTCGTCTTCAAGCAAGTGACGAGCGTGCTCTACGCCCTTGGCCATCTTACGAGTACCAGCATCGCCAAAGCTCTGGAAGGAGAGGGCGTTGCCCGAGGCAATACGCCCAGCACCACGACGGGTAAGCGCCTTGCCCTTGGCACCAAAGCCGCCTTGAATGGCCTTGAGATCGTTGTCGGAGTATTGCAAGTAAGCTTTATTCTTAAAGTCTTCCTTGGCATCACTCATCAGGCTGCTGCTGCGGACGGCCTTGCTGTAATTATTCATGCGGCCCATAACAAGATTACCGGTGACGTTCATGAGACTACCGCTGGCTTTAATAGCGGCCGGGATCATGAGGAAGATAATAATCGGAATACAGGCTCCAAGAAGTTTGGCAAAGTTACCATCCTCGGCCGAGATAGAGGTGACGTGGGTGGCCAGTGCCCCGGCTGAAATCATGAACATAATAATCGGGTACATTAAGAGAAGCTTAATAACGTTGGTCTTCCAAAACTGGAACCACTTCTCGGTGTTAGGCATTACCCAGGCCACAATGGCGAGCGGCGCAAGCAGGACAAGGAACTGGAGGACGAGGACGCGCAACCAAACAGTAATAACGACGCCCAAGATGCTAATGGCAGCAGCAAGGATGAGTAGCAAGAACGGCACGATGAGACCACTAGCAATGGCCGTACCGGCTGCCAAGACACCACCAGCCCCAACAATCGATAGTGAGGCCACGGCCTGCGTAGTGCTGACACCTGCGCCGCCCTCACCCCCAGCCTGAATCACACTGCTAAAGACCCCGGCGATACCGTTGCCGATAATATTACTAATATCGACGCCGATCTGCATAATAAAGAAACTAAATTGAACGGCAATGGCGGCAGCAATCAGGCGTGGCAGAAGCGCTTTAATACTGTAGCTATCCATCTTGATGCCGAGTATTTGGGCAAAGATAATAACCATAAAGATACCAATAAAGAAGACATTGGCGAGGTCCCTAAAGCCAGCCCAGGCGGTATGGAGGTTCTCGTAGCGGCCGGTAGTCTGCAACGGTCCCATATCAAGTCGATTAACAATCCACTTCTCCATGAGGCCCACAAAGTCCTGAGCGAGTTTAATAACAGGGCATAAAATCCAGCCGAGTGCTCCACCCTCACAACGAGCAACGGTAACATCAGTGTCGGAATCTGCAGTGGCAGTGCTAGATGAATCGGTATCGGCGGCAGTCCCAGTCGAACTGGCGTCGGTCTCAACGGCTACTCGCTGCGTAGCTGCCAACAGGGTTGGTTGGGGTGCAGCAAAGCTACTGGCGACAGGCATAAATAAGCTAACGCCAGCTAGTACCACCACAGCACTGATAACGGCCTTCTTGAGGCTCAACTTCATGTTGTTTAACCCTACACGGTTCTTATGCTTATCGCTAAGCGACAAACAGCCCCGGAATCACACCGGAGCAATGTCTAACTATATCAGATTTCTCGAAGGAATGGAAGGGGCTTAGGTCTAAGTTCCCTGCACGAATTTTGAGAGTGAACCACCCGTTGTTTGTTTGTCAATAAATTTATCAATGCCGATATCTACCCCACCCACGCTAACTTTTACACCTGTAGTGCTGAGCGCGCTGGATACGTTCTTCCATGCCCTGACCATATCAGGTTGCATCTCACCGGCATTATCCTGCTGAGCAGTCTGGACAAATGTATTCGCAATACGAGCAAGCTTACCTTGGGCACTCTTCACGACCTCTACGTCACTACTCTTGAGATCTTCCTGAATTGCTTGTACTTCAATCTCAAATTCCCTGGCAGGAGCAACGCCCTTGGAGCTAAGGAAGGCCTGAGGTCCAGCTTGAGATATTGGCTTACCGATGCTATGTGGGGCTGCCACGGCAAGCGCAGCACCATTTTTCTTTGCCACATGATTCCATATTTCGTCTTCGATGCCACGTACTGCACCCGTCTTGTCGCGTTTAACAACACCTTCCTTGCGGATGTATTCTCCTTTTTTGTCCTTAGCGGGAACCATCTTGGCCGTCTTATTACCATCGCCATCGACATCCCATTCTAGGTTGCCATGTGCATCTTTGCTCTGTTCCATCTCATATTCAAGACTTTCAAAATACTTCGCCATCTCAAGCCCACCACCTTGTGCCATGATAAGGTTGCCGATGGCTGCAGCCTGAGCAACCTTGCCTTTTTTCTTAAGAACATCCATTTCAAATAGCAGGTCCTTATTGGATTTTCCACGATGAGTATCTTGAATGGATTCTTCGACAGCATGCATGGCAGATTCTTGACTTGCTTTAAGCTTCCTCCTGCCGGCATCGCCAAAGCTAAAGGCATTACCGGTAGCCACCCGGGCGCCAAGTCGCCTAAAGCCTTTCTGGCCATGAGTATCCATGAGTTTTGTGCCTGCCTTATTGCGCGCATCTGCTAACGAATTCTTCATAAGCGAGCCTGAACGAGCCTGCTTTGACCAGCGATTGCCTTGGCTCTGTATGGCGCCACTGACGGTGGCAAACATCCCGCCCGCCCACTTAAAGGTTGCCGGGATCATGAAGAAAATGATAATCGGTATTATGGATACGAGGAGATTGAAGATGAGGCTCGTTGCGCCTCCGTTTGGAATGGCAGCCGTTGCATCTTGGGCGACATTTACGATGAGGCCGGTACCCTGAACCATAAAGACAATAATTGGGTACATAAGCAATAGTTTGAATAATGTTGTAAACCATTTTTTAAAGTAGTTCTCAGTATTGGGGAGCACCCAGGCAAGAATAGCGAGCGGGGCAACCATGGTGTAGACGATGATGAGCACGATGCGCACTTCAAGTGTAACAAAGAGCGTCAATATAGAGATTGTGGCTGAGAGGAGGAGCAGCAGAACAGGAACGATCAATGCCGCGCCTGCACTCGCAGCTGCAGCAATTCCGGCGGTACCACCAGCGATTGCTAGCGCGGAGCCAAAGACTGATGCGCCATTGGCACCACCTCCGCCCCAGAATCCCCCGCCATTTGATCCTGTGCTTATCGATCCAATAATTGATGAGACGCCACCGGCTAAGACATTTGTTATATCTACGAGTATCTGAACAAACAAATAGGAGAACTGTATAAATATGGCTGCAGCTATTAGTCGCGGTAATAGCTTTTTGGCCATGTAGGGATCAACTTCAATCGGTAAGACTTGAGCAAATATCATAACCAAGAATATAAGAACCAGGGCAGCGTTGGCCAGATTCTTGAAAGCGCTCCAGGTGTCATAGAGTGCGACAAAGTTGTCATCGCTTGATAGCGGTGGGAATTGTAATGCATCTGTTACCTGACTCTCCAGCCATCCTACTGTTGCAACGCCAACAGTAATAATAGGGCAAAGTATCCAGCCAAGTGGCGGGTTTACAATACATTGGGCCTCGTCGGCATCACTTAGGTTTCCATCTGTATTGGTTGCCACTTCGTCTACGAACTCTATCTCGCCATTGGCGTTTTTTGTACTTACGTAAGGCTTCCCGTCTTTTACGGCGAAGAACCATTTGTGTGATTGTTCAAACAAATACTGATTATTCTTTTTTACCCAGTTACAATCGAGAATACTTTGACCGCTGTGATTCTTGTAGTAGCTAGAGCTAACCGCCGAAGAGCCTAGATCGTTGCCGATCGGGAACCAGTCCGACTCCCTGTCATCAAACTTTCCGGCAGATAATGCCCCAGACTTGGTCTGAAAATTGAGTTCAATGCTACCTATGTACCCATTGCTTCCAGCGAGAGAATATTGCTTGCCCTGCTCTACGCTTCGAATGGTAACCGAATCTATATCCTTCCAGTCGAACTCCTTGCGCTCGGCATATACTTTGCGTCCAGGATATTCAATTGCATCATCTTGGTTTTTCTCCAAAGCTGCTTCAAAAGGGGTGTCGCTCCACTTTTTGAAACACTGCGTAAGTAGTGGTCCGAAACGTTTTAAATTGGCTCGCTGAGAAGAGCCTTGATTTTCCCTGCGGACAATAGCGGCATTGACATTATTAATGATCCTTTTGGCATTTATTCCAACTACGAGACGCCCAGCTTTAACAGGGCCTCCATTGTCAGCGTAGGTCGTTCCCCAAAGCGCTTTCATTAAGTAGGCTTCTTCGTCCCCGACATCGGTCATAAACGAAATTGCTCTTCGGGCCACTCCTTGGCATGTCCATACGCCATTCTGAGGGTCGAGGTCGGGGCCAACGGCAATTCTTTCTTGATTACCTTCATCCGTAAACACCTCGCGAAAGCCTTTAAAGCCATCATCACTATATTCGAGTCGCAGGTAGTTTTGTAAGCAGTCTTTGAAG
>CAYPFI010000023.1:0-8265 GCA_964410005.1 uncultured Candidatus Saccharibacteria bacterium
AAGTTACTCCAAAGTAAGTGGCACGAAGATCGCTTACTGGCGGTTATTCTACTCGTGATGCAGTTCGAAAAAGGTGATACACAGACCAAGAAGAACATCTATGATTTTTACCTCGCTAATACGGCCCACGTAAATAACTGGGACATCGTCGATAGTAGTGCCCGCCAAATTGTTGGGGGATATCTCTTTGCATTTCCCAACTCTCAGGTGTTGCCAGCTCTCGCCACCTCAACAAATATGTGGGAGCGACGCATCGCCATGATCGCCACCTTTTATTATCTTACAAAAGGTGAGCCGGGTCCGACATTAGAGATTGCAAATCTGCTCATTAATGACACAGAAGATCTGATGCACAAGGCGGTTGGGTGGATGTTACGAGAGATGGGTAAGCGAGTCGACGCTAATCTTTTACGTGATTTTCTCAAAACGCATGCTGCTACCATGCCACGTACAACCTTGCGGTATTCAATAGAACATTTTAGTACTGAAGAACGAAAAATGTGGCTTGCTAAGCGCTCGCAAGCGGGCGTATGATACAAACATAAAAGGCGGGATGTAGTATGAAACGATCAGCACTCAAGTCAGCACTAGTAGCAGTATTGGCTATTTTTGTCTTTGGCGGGGTGGCTGTTGCCGCCAGTCAACCCTATCGATCGGGGACCAATGTAGTTGTTGCAGCCAATGAGGTTGTCGGCCATAGTCTATTTGTATCGGGTAGCACGGTAACAGTTGCAGGCACTGTTAATGGTGATGTATTCTGCGCCGGTCAGACAGTGTTTATTACTGGTACGGTCAACGGCGACGTTATGTGCATTGGTCAAGAGGTGAATATTAGTGGTACGGTTAACGGCAGCGTCAGGGCTGCGGGACAGAGCGTGAGTATCGCGGGCACTGTGCAGCGTGCCGTTAGTCTAGCCGGCCAGAGCGTAAGCGTACAGCCTAATGCCAAAATTGGCGGAGACGCCACCCTGGCTGGATCCAGTGTAAATATAGCAGGTACTCTTGCTCGAGATGTCTATGTTGCTGGCGAAACAGTTACGGTAACAGGCAGTATCGCCCGTAACCTGGATGTGCGTACTGATAACCTAAACGTTTCGGCAGAATCAATTGGTGGCGATGTGAGTCAGGTTAAATCACCCGCGCCAGTAGAACAAAAGTCTAGCACCTTGCCGCTAACGGGAATCAAACTAGCTGTATTCTTTGGACTTGCTATGTTTGTAACAGCAATGGCATTGGTTGCCGTCGCTCCACGTAAGTTCCAGTCACTAGCCGACGATGCCTTACCTAAGCCAGGCAAGACACTCTTAGTTGGCCTACTGGTCGCCTTCTTGCTACCCATCGCGCTCGTAACGCTACTGGTTACTATTGTAGGAATTCCACTAGCAATTATGCTAGGAATCATTTGGGCTGGTGCGGCCTTGTTGAGCGGCCCAGTGTTTGCCTATATTGTTGGTCGACGCCTGATGCGTCAGTCCCATAAGCCACTAGCCATCATGGCAGTTGGTTCACTAGTAGTCCTCTTGCTGTATATGATCCCGGTTGTAAACTTCTTTGTCGGCAGCATTGCCTACCTCATGGGCTTGGGCGCGATAACGAATATGCTAAAACGCTCGCTTGGCAAACCAAAGTATACTATTTAGTTGCCAGACGCCGAGCAAAAGGCGTACCATTAAAGCATAGCAGTTATCCACGACTTCAGGCATCTTGTAAGTTTGCGTAACTCTTTGCCGGCCAGCGCGTTTGCGATTAGCCACATTGCCTAAACGGCGGCGACGCCGCTCTGGCCGGAACCTATTCTTTGCATTGCCAATTTATGCCATATCTGGTATTGTCCAGATATCCATTCTGGACACCTCGAGGCTAAAGGAGCCCCGTCATGGAAACAACTGAGGCTGACCGAAAGGTCATTCGTCTCGAACCAGGCGACTACATGCAGCTGCTCTTCAAGAAGAGGGACGAGCCATCGCGCTTCCTCATCACACGGGACGACGTCGTGCTCATCGACCTCGGTGCCGAGGAGATCATCGGCCTTCCCGACGCCGTGCTGAGCATGTCCAAGATGCAGTTCGCCGTGATCTGCCAGGTCCTGGCGACCTTCCACGGCTTGGCCATCGATGAGGTCCGCAGCCATCGTGATGGCCACAACTGCGTGGTGGTTCGCCCCTGACCCACCCATCAACTCGTCCGCTCTCTCGCCGAGGTAGTAGCTACCCCCGCAAGGGGGCGGCTACTGCGTTTAGACATAAAACGAGCAAGGCCCACCTCCAACGAGGCGGGCCTTGTCGGTGGTGGGCAGGTTGGCTGACTACAGGACGAAGAGCTCCATGAGGGCGAAGTGCAGCTGCCGTTCGAAGGGAAGATCCTCGTCTTCCTGGACGATCGTCAGGCCCTTCCAGAGCAGGTAGCCGAGCTCGTCCGGGGAGCTGACCAGCCCGATCAGGTCACATCCCTCCTGGGCGTCGATGCCAGTGATGATCTCGTGGATCTCGATCGCCAGCTCGGATGGGCTGAAGTCTTGGCCCTGCAGTTCTCTGATTGCCATGGCCAGCTGCGTGTAGTCATCACGACCGGGCTTCAAGGCATGGATGACGCCGGCGATCACCATGGCGTCGGTCAAACGTGCACGGGCAGTACTGGTTCCTTGCATGGGGTCCTCAATCTGTGAGTGGGTGCGTTTAGAAGTGTTTACGAGTCTACCAGATTTATGCTATAATTACAACCAACAACACCTAGCACGCCGGGGAGGCGTTTTTTAATGCAACAAGATCCAAAAAACATTCGTAATATCGCTATTATTGCTCACGTCGACCATGGCAAGACTACTCTTGTTGATGGTCTCTTAAAACAGTCAAAAATCTTCCGTGATAATCAGGCTGAAATGGGCCAAGAACTGATCATGGATAGTGGTGACCAAGAGCGCGAACGCGGCATTACCATTACTGCCAAGGTTACTGCAGTGCAGCACGATGATATCCGCATTAATATCATCGATACTCCCGGACATGCCGACTTTGGTGGTGAAGTAGAGCGAACCCTGAACATGGCCGATGGCTGCCTCCTCATCGTCGATGCCCAAGAAGGTCCTATGCCACAAACTAAGTTTGTGCTGACTAAGGCGCTGGCCATGGGTCTCAAACCAATTGTGGTGATTAACAAGATTGACAAGCCTGGTAGCCGTATTGCCGAAGTCGAAGAAGAACTTGCCGATCTCTTCTTGGAGCTCGCCGTCCATGAAGACCAACTCTTTTACCCCGTTTATTACGCCATCGGTCGCGCCGGTAAGGCCTGGGCCCAACCGCCAGCCAATCCAGAAGCCGACGCTGACCTCGAAGTTATCTTCCAGGCCATCAAACAAGATATTCCTGCCCCCGAGGTTGAGCCTGATAAGCCCTTCCAGATGCTCGTTACAGCTCTAGCTTACGATACCTTTAAGGGTAAGTATGCCGTTGGTCGCATTACCCGTGGTAGCGTTAAGACTGGCGATCAAGTTACGCTCATCGATAAAGAAGGTAAGCAATCTAAGGCCAAAGTTGATGGTGTCTTTGCTAGCCAAGGTGTTAGTAAGTATCCAGTAGACAGCGCCATCGCCGGCGAAATTATTCAACTCACGGGTATTGCTAACGCCAAGATTGGCGAGACCATTGCCGATGCCGAGCAACCCGAAGCCCTGCCAGTGCTTGAAATCGAGGCTCCAACTCTGCAGATATATATCGGACCAAATACCAGTCCACTCAAGGGCCAAGAAGGTGACTTTACAACTAGCCGTCAAATTCTTGACCGCCTCAATAAAGAACTCGAAACTAACATTGGTTTACGAGTTGAATCTACCGGTATTGGTAACTTGGTAAGTGGTCGTGGCGAACTTCACCTTTCAGTACTTATCGAAACCATGCGCCGTGAAGGTTTTGAGCTTGAAGTCGGCCGCCCACAGGTAGTTACCAAGCAAGAAAATGGTAAGACCATGGAGCCAATCGAAGAGCTTATTATCGAAGTACCTGCCGAATATGTCGGCGCCGTACAAATGGAACTTGGTAAGCGTCGTGCAACCGCTAAAGAGCAATTTGCCAACGCTGCCGGTACCACCAAGCTGGTCTATGAACTTCCAACCCGCTTCCTGCTTGGACTCCGCAACCTCCTGATTACCGCCACCAAGGGCACCATTATCATGAACAGTCTGATGATTGGTTATGAGCAGCAAGCTGGCTCATTACAGCAGCTCCGTAATGGTGTGCTTATTGCCTTCGAAAACGGCATCACTACGCCATACGCTCTGCAAATGGCCGAAGAGCGCGGTGTCTGCTTCGTCGGTGCTGGCGTAAAAGTCTATGCTGGTCAGATCGTTGGCCTTAACAGCCGTGGTGATGATATGGAAATGAATGTCTGTAAAGAAAAGCATCTTACCAATATGCGATCATCATCGAGTGATGGTACCGTGCGCCTGACGCCACATATCGTCTTTAGTCTTGAGCAATGTATCGACTTCCTTGAAAACGACGAGCTTCTTGAAGTAACGCCAAAGAGCCTCCGCCTCCGCAAACGCGAACTCAATCCCAGCATGCGTAAGCGAGCTGCCAATAGTAAGAAATAATCATTGTTTAAACGAAAGATCCCCGGAAGGGATCCTCGTAGTACGAGAACCCCTTCCGGGGGTTGAGGGACGGGACTTGAGGTCAGAGCCTCAGGGGCGGGTGGCTTTGGTGTAGACCTGCCTCAGGTTGATCAGGGCCTGGAGCTGAACGTCCGTCCAGCCGAGCATGACTCGAGCCATGGGTGGATCATCTTCCAGCCGGAGCAAGTCCGGGATGTCAACGATGGCCAGGAACAGACCCACCGACAGGTGGCCCTCATTGAGCCTGGCCAGCTCCTGGACGGTGGGGTCGCTGTCGTCGAGCTGCGCTTCCTTGATGAGGATGACCAGCGCGGCGAGAGCATCGACACCGGCTTGGGCCTGGGTCGCATCGAGGTACTGGTAGGCGTGGGTCGTGCTCACCTCGGTGTCGAGGGTCAGCTGGTCGGGCGTGGTGCTGACTGGGGCCTCGGCCGCGCGCTTGGCCCGCTTGTAGTCGCTGACGGAGGCCAACAGCTTCTGGCGCAGCGCCTTGACGGCCTCGTGGCAGTCCTCGGGCATGGTTGCGATGATGGTCTCCGAGAGCAGCAGCTCGCACAGCTCATCGATGGTCAGTGGGTTGCCTTGGTATGTCGCCAACAGGCGCATCATCGACTGGTCCGAGTCCTTGTCGGCCTGGTCGATGAGCTGGGTGAGCGCCCAGAGGGCCCTGTGGGTCTTCCTGGCGTCCTCCGGCTCCACGAAGTGGTTGATGGCGTGCATGTTGACGAAGTCGTCGGGCTCCAGCTCATCGGTCGGCTTGCGGCTGAGGTTGATGATCAGCTCCTTGAGCACCAGCGTCCAGCCGGGCGACCACGTCTCGGTGATCTTGCCCTTGCGCTGCCACTTGATGATGTTGGGGCTGATGGCCTCCGGCAGCGCGAGCATGAACTCGAAGAAGTCGTTCTCGGTCATGCACAGCTTCCAGTGCTGCCTGTCGTCGATCCACACGGGGTGGAGCTTGGGCAGGCGCCAGTCGACGATGCCCTTCTTCTTGTGCCTGCCGGTGAGGTAGATGATGCAGGCCACCACGGCGGCCACGGCCTGGACGCCGAAGCTGCTCAGGTGGGGTGGCAGGTTGGCGCAGATCTTGCCAGGTGACAGCAGCTCCTCGGGAGGAGGTGACGCGATCTTCTTCTTGCTGGACTTCTTCTTTGCGGTGGGCTTAGCCACGGGAACGCTCCTTGGTCGGGAATCTTGCAAATTATACACTTTTATAGCCCAATAATCAATCATAAACTTGAAGACCCCACCGGAGCCTTCAAGTGAATGAGGGCCCCAATGGGGTAGAAAATGGTCCGCCTTGATGCGGTTGATCAGGCGGTGGGCGCTTGGTACCTCACCCACGCCTCGAGGCTGTGGAAGAACTCCAGGGCGAGGCTGCGGGCTGCGGGCGTGATGCCAATGGGGTCGATCTTCCAGAGTTGGTCGCAGTACTCGCCGGAGTCGAGCTTGGCGACCAGGCCTTCGAGCGGCATGGCATCCGCGCCCGAGATGCTCAGTCGTTCATGGGTGAACATGGCGCTCATCACATCTCGGATCCCCAGCAACATGTCGCTGTTGGTCCAGCCGATGCGCTTGCCGTGGAAGAAGACGTTGTCGGGGTTGATGCGGATGTCGCTCGGCGACTTCGGGGCGAAGAGCCGGAAGATGCCGTTCAGCATCGTCTGCTCATCAGGAGCCAGGGGGCCCAGGAAGCGGTACTGCATTGCCCCCACGTAGCTCGTTGGGTCGGCCGCCATCTCCCAGATGTTGCGCAGCGTGATGGGGAGGTAGCTGTGCTGGTAGTCGTGCCAGCGGCGCATGACCCACTTCAGGTCCTCGAGAAGCTCGAGTTCCTCGCGGGTTGCTCCGACATCGGCTTGCAACATGAACATGATCTCGAAGGTGAGAGGCATGTCGATGGTGACGAATTCGTGGTCGTCAGTCATGACGGGTACTCCAATCGGTTCGGGTGTACGAGAAAGATTAGTTATATAATTTAAGCATAAAATTGAGATAATTGCAATATGTTACAATAGATTCACAACATATCAAGAGGCAGCCAGAGACCTAGCTCAATGACCTGCCAGCAACCCCGCACATGCGGAAGGTGCTAATTCTAGCCTGATGCGCAAAAAGTGGTCAGGAACGATAAGGAGATTTTATGAACACATCAATTTCATTACGTACTGCTGAATCGGTGAGTCCTAAACATCCGGATAAACTGTGCGATCAAATCAGCGACGCCATTCTCGACGCCTACTTGGCACAAGATCCTGATGCTCGAGTGGCGGTTGAAGCCCTCGGCGGGCATGGCCAACTCGTCATTATGGGTGAAGTTACGAGTACGGCCCATGTAGATATTGAGCCCATCGTCGATCGCCTCGTCGGTCCCATTAAACTCACTATTAACATCGTCAAACAATCACCAGAGATTGCTCGTGGTGTGGATACAGGTGGAGCAGGGGACCAAGGTATCATGATCGGTTATGCCACCAGTGAAACACCTGAACTCCTCCCGCTGGAATACGTCCTCGCTCGTAAGCTCAATCAACACCTCTACGCACTCTGGCCATACGATGGTAAAACTCAAGTAACCCTCCGCGGCAACACCATCATCGCCATTGTTGCTTCATTTCAGCATGCCAAACAAGCCGAACTACTCAGTGCCGTCAACGCTTGGCTGAAAACCCAGTCAAACGTCGATCCCAGCGTCACCATCCACGCCAATCCGGCAGGCGACTGGGATCAAGGTGGCTTCGATGCCGATACCGGACTCACCGGTCGCAAGCTTGTCGTCGACAACTACGGTCCGCGCATTCCCATTGGCGGTGGTTGTTACAGTGGCAAAGACGCCAGCAAAGTTGATCGATCAGCCGCCTATATGGCTCGCCACATCGCCGTCCAGCTCCTTAAAGAACACAACGCCAAGGAAGTCTTTGTGCGCCTCGCCTACGCTATCGGCTACGATCAACCGCTCGAAGCCACCGCCATTATTGACGGCCAACCACAGGAAGTTACTGGTTACGATCTGTCGCCGCATGGTATTATCGAGCTTCTTGATCTCAAGCGACCCCAGTTTGAGGAACTCGCAAAATGGGGACATTTCGGCCTCTAAGAGTGACTAATCAGAGAACAGGGTGGTATACTTGTTTTTATGAGCAGCTTATTGGATGATATCGGAAAAAATGTAAAGACTAACCGTGAGGTAAGGGGACTTTCGCAACAAGAATTAGCCGATCTCTCAGGGCTCCATAGGAACTACATTATTGAGGTAGAAAAAGGGCGACGTAATATTACAATTGAAAGTTTAAATAAAATTGCTCAATCTCTTAATACTGACATTGAAAGGCTGGTGAAAAGTGATTCATTCTAGTTTTAGTAATTTAATCAATCTTAAGTATGATATTTATGAATATCGACATGCCGCAACAATCTTAAAAAATGACTTCTTTGATGAGTTTACTCAGCTGAACGAGCTGCTCGAACAGTTCGAGATATCACATGATGACATATTAATGCCCGGTGGTAGAAAGTCAACAATCGCAAAAAAGTTCGATGACGAATTGTATAGTTCTGGATGGGCTGAAAAAAACTGGGATATTGATATTGTAATAGATGGTGCATCAAAGAGTTCCCCGACACATAAAGTGGACTACTTTAAAAATAGAGTCGCC
>CAYPFI010000024.1:0-8022 GCA_964410005.1 uncultured Candidatus Saccharibacteria bacterium
CGTGACGATTATTCTGGTCCAGATTTATGCTATTCGCGAGTTGGGCGTCAAAGGCCACCTCAAGCATTACTTCAGTAACCAACCCTGGAATCCCATCAACTTGTTTGTGGGATTTTTAGAAGTGATTGGTGAATTTACCCGTATTATGAGCCTAAGTTTACGTCTGTTTGGTAACGTCTTTGCTGGTGAAGTGCTGATTGCCGTTATCAATAAGATTAGTAGCGTTGGCGCTCCCTTTACCACCTTGCCCTTCATCTTTATGGAGTTCTTTGTTGGATTTATTCAAGCGTTCGTATTCACTATGCTCACTATTGTGTTCCTCGCCGTGGCGACTCATCATGAGGAGTCTGAGGAAAACAGTAGTGATCATGGCGATGCCCCTGCTCTGGCAGGTAAGGCCACGTCCTGATATAATAGTCCATTAAGTAGTTAACAAAACAAGGAGTTCACACATGTCCACAATGGATCCAAACATGATTAAAGGTCTAACTATTGCTCTCGGTACCATCGTACCAGCCCTGAGCCTTGGTCTGATCGGTTCAAACGTAATGAAGGCCATTGGTCGTAACCCAGAAGTAGCAAACAAGATTCTACCTATCCTGCTGATTAGCTCAGCTCTGGTTGAAGCTATTGCTATTTACGTTCTCGTTATCGCCTTTACCATTTCATAAGGCGGTTTTAAATGGTGTTACCTCACCTACCAGTTTTACTGGCAGCAGAAGAAGCTGCTAAAGAGGGCGGCGTAGCCGTTCTCGGTCTCAACGCCGGTGCCCTGCTGCTGCAGATCGCAACCTATGTGATTGTTTTCTTGATCCTCAAGAAATATGCTTTTGGCCCGATTGTTAAGACGCTTGATGACCGTCGATCAAAAATCGAAGAAGGTCTGGAGACGGCTGACAAGATGGCTGATGCCAAGGTTGAGCTTGAGGAGCATAAAGAGAAGGTGCTGACCGAAGCTCGCAAAGAAGCTGCAAAAATTGTGGCCGAGAGTAAGAAGGAAAGCACTGATCTCATCACAGCTGCCGAGACTAAGGCTCAGGCTAAGGCCGACCAGATCGTTGCCGATGCCAAGGCTAAGGTTACCGACGATATTGCCGAAGCTCAAAAAGGCCTCAGTAAGCAGTTGGCGAGCCTGGTTCGTCAGGCTACTGAGAAGGTGCTTCGCGCTAAGCTCGATGACAAGGCTGACGCTGCGTTGGTCGAGCAGGCTACCAAGGAGATTGCTTAATGATTAGTCGCCGCGCACTAGCTAAGGCCTACGTGCAACTTATGGATGAGTATTCATCTGAGCAATTATCTGCTGCGTTGGCGCCAGTCATTAAGGCTAATAAAGTAGATATTGATCTGTTGACTAAGGATATTAGTGCAGAGATTCTGCTTAAGAAGAGTGTCCTAACCGGCACGTTGTCGACGGCTCATAAGCTTGCTGACGCACAGGTTGAGGAGATTACAAAAGCTTTGGCTATGTCTCTCAAAGTAAATACTATTAGTTTTAATATTATTACTGATGAGAGTCTCATCGGTGGCTTTGTTGCCGAGACGCCAGCCGGCACGGTGGATTCGTCGGTTATAACAATGTTAGATAAGTTGGAGGTCGCATGAGCGATAAGATTTCGATAGAGGCAATTTCGGCCGAGCTCAAGGCGGCCATTGCTAATCTAGATGTAAGCGGAAAAGTTGAACAAACTGGCGTGGTTACTCGCGTTGGTGACGGTGTGGCCTGGATTTATGGCCTCACTGGCTGTGGATTCAACGAGTTGATTGAGATTGAAGGTACCAATGGCGAGGCTGTTCAAGGCTTTGTGCTCAACCTTTTAGAAGATGAAGTTGGTGCTGTACTGTTGGGTGAAGAAACCCTCGTTAAGGCTGGTGCCAAAGTCAAGACGACCGGTAAGGTCGTTGAAGTTCCTGTTGGCCCAGAACTGGTTGGTCGTGTTATCGATCCGCTTGGTAATGCTCTCGACGGTGGCGCCAAAATTAAGACCAAGCAAAATGGTCTGGTTGAACGCCCTGCTCCTGGTGTACTTGATCGAAAGAGCGTTGATGAGCCAATGATGACCGGTATTATGGCTATTGATACCATGGTGCCAATCGGTCGTGGTCAACGTGAGTTGATTATTGGTGACCGCCAGACCGGTAAGACCGCTATTGCCCTCGACACTATGTTGAGTCAGGCTAAGAGCGGTTCGGACATCATTAGCATCTACGTAGCCATTGGTCAGAAGATGAGCAAGGTTGCTCGTTTGGTCGATCGCCTCAAAGCCGAAGGCGCTATGGAGAAGTCGATTGTGATTGCTACTAGTGCTGCTGATCCTGCTTCACTACAGTTCCTCGCTCCTTACGCTGGTGCGGCTATTGGTGAATACATTCGCGATAACGGCGGTCACGCCCTGATCATTTACGATGATCTTAGTAAGCATGCCTGGGCCTATCGCCAAATGTCACTGCTGCTCCGTCGCCCACCGGGCCGTGAAGCCTACCCTGGTGATGTGTTCTACCTTCACTCACGACTCTTGGAGCGTGCTGCTAAGCTGAGCGATAAGCTCGGTGGCGGTAGCCTTACTGCCTTGCCTATTATTGAGACCCAAGCTGGTGACCTTTCGGCCTACATTCCAACTAACGTGATTAGTATTACCGATGGTCAGATCTTCCTCGAAACGGATCTGTTCTACCAAGGTATTCGTCCAGCTATTTCGGTTGGTTCCAGTGTTTCACGCGTTGGTGGATCGGCTCAAACTAAGGCCGTTAAAGATGTAGCCGGTGCACTCCGTCTAGAACTTGCTCAATATCGTGAATTGGCTGCCTTTGCTCAGCTCTCAACTGATCTTGATCCTGAAACTAAAGCTCAGATTGAGCGCGGCAAGCGCCTAACCGAGGTGCTCAAGCAGCCACAATACTCGCCATTCGCTATTGCCGAGCAGGTATTGGTTCTGACAGCTACAACCGATGGTTCATTCGATGCTGTTGATGTCGAAAAGATCAAAGATGCTTCAGCTGAATTGCTGCGACGCGCCCATAGCGAACATGCCGACCTGGTTAAGCGCTTAAACACTGGTGCTAAGGTCAGCGATGACGATAAATCCGCCATGAAGAAGCTTGGCGACGCCGTTGCTAAAGAATTTAAAGTAGAAGAAGCGTAATATGGCTAACCTCCAGGCAATTAAGCGACGCATCAAGTCGGTGCAAAACACCCGACAGATTACTAAGGCAATGGAATTAGTTGCCGCTAGTAAGATGCGCCGCGCCCAGGAGGCTACCCTGCGTTCGCGCAAATATACGCTTCGTATCACCGAGATAAATGAGCGTCTCGCTGGTAAAGTGGACGTTACTAAACATGATTTGTTTGCCGTTCGACCCGTTGCTAAGCGCCTGTATGTGTTCTTTACCAGCGATCAAGGTCTGGCTGGCGCCTATAACGCCAACCTGACTAAAGAGCTATTGAATATCTTGGAAGCCGATAAAGCGGCTGGTGTCACCCCTCATCTTGTCGTGATTGGTAAGAAGGGTGCTCAGCTGGTAAGCCGTCTCGAAGACGTTGAGCTGGTTGGTGTTTACGAAAATTGGCCAACCAATCCCAGCGTAGCTGACGTTGCGCCTATCTTGCAGCAAGCTCGTGCTGGGTTTGTTGATGGATCATATGACGAAGTAACCTTGGTTTACACCGAGTTTTTCTCGATGATCAAGCAAGTGGTAACCACTACTCGCCTCCTCCCTCTCGCTCAGCCGGTAGTAACCGAAGATCAGCAACAGGCTACCGATAAGCAGGGCTTTGAGCCAAGTCCGCAAGCCGTGCTCGAGGCTGTTGTGCCCCGTCTGGTCGAAGCTCAGCTCATCCAGGCTGCCTACGAGGCCAGTGCTAGTGAGCAAAGTATGCGTATGGTCGCCATGAAGAACGCTAGTGACAACGCCAACGATTTGATAGATGATTTTACCCTCGCCTACAATGGAGCACGCCAAGCTGGAATTACGCAGGAATTGGCTGAGATCAGTGCCGGCGCAGAGGCGATTAATTAGATTTTATAGAAGGAATAAGGAGAAGATAATGCCAACCACCACCAAACAAAACATCGGCCGCATTAGCCAGATTGTCGGCGTGGTTATCGACGTAGAGTTCGATAACGATGTGCCTGCTATTTATAATGCACTTAACGTCGCCAAAGAAGATGGTACCAAGCTCGTCTTTGAGGTGGCTCAACATCTTAGCAGTAAATCAGTCCGTGCCATTTCGCTCGGGTCAACCGACGGTTTGCGCCGCGGCGTGGAAGTCGTCGACACCGGCGCTCCCATTAGTATGCCAATTGGTAAAGATACCTTGGGTCGTATGTTCAACGTGGTTGGCGAACCTATCGACGGCAAACCAAGTAAGTTTACCGAATTTGCTCCTATTCACAAACAAGCTCCTGCCTTTAAGGATCAAGCTACTAAGGCCGAAATCTTCGAAACTGGTATTAAATGTATCGACCTCATTGCCCCAATGGCCAAGGGTGGTAAAGTAGGCCTCTTCGGTGGTGCGGGTGTGGGTAAGACCGTTTTGATCACCGAGCTCATTCATAACATTGCCAACGAGCACAGCGGTACCTCGGTATTTGCCGGTGTTGGTGAGCGTACTCGTGAGGGCAATGACCTCTACTACGAAATGGAAGAATCAGGCGTTCTTGATAAGACTGCCCTAGTGTTTGGTCAGATGAACGAACCACCTGGAGCCCGTCTGCGTGTTGCCCTTTCGGGTCTCTCATTGGCCGAAGGCTTCCGTGATCAAGGTCAAGATGTGCTCTTCTTTGTCGATAACATCTTCCGCTTTACCCAGGCCGGTGCTGAAGTATCAGCTCTCTTAGGCCGCCTCCCATCAGCTGTAGGCTACCAGCCTAACCTGGCCGAAGAAATGGGTCGCATGCAAGAGCGCATTACCTCGACCACTAAGGGCTCTATTACCTCCGTACAGGCTGTGTACGTACCAGCTGACGATAATACTGACCCAGCTCCAGCAACCACCTTTGCTCACCTTGACTCAACCATCGTGCTTAACCGCGCACTGACCCAGCTTGGTCTCTACCCTGCTGTTGATCCACTCGATTCAAGCAGTACCATGCTCGATCCACAAGTGGTTGGTGAAAAGCACTACACCGTTGCTCGCGAAGTGCAACGCATACTGCAGCGCTACAAGGATCTGCAAGACATCATTGCCATTCTTGGTATGGAAGAACTTAGTGAAGCTGACAAGCAGCTTGTGGGCCGCGCCCGTAAGATTCAACGCTTCCTTACTCAACCGGTACACGTTGCCGAAGTCTTTAGTGGTATCCCCGGCACCTATGTAAGCCTTGAAGACACCATCGAAGGATTCTCGCAGATTCTCGAAGGTAAGCACGACGATAAGCCCGAGCAAGCCTTCTACATGAAGGGCACCATTGCTGACGTAAAGGCGTAATACTATGGCAAGTAATCTGACATTTGAACTCGTAACCCCTGCCGGCACCGCTTTTAGCGAAGATGTCTATGAGGTGCTGTTGCCTACCGCAACTGGTCAGATTGCCATCCTTCCCCATCACATGGACATTGTCTCAGTCGCCTCTGCTGGTGTGATTAGCATCCGTAAGCGCGAGGGTGATAAAGATAGCGCCATGGATCACTTTGCCACCAACGGCGGCATTATCGAGGTTGTAGATGGCGTTATTCGCCTGCTGGCCGATGATGTTGATCATGCCTCAACCGTCGATGAAGCAAAAGCCCAGGAAGCCCTTAAGAAGGCCCAAGAGATGCGTGCTGCTGCCGATGATCAGATCTCGATTAGTGAAGCCGAAGCTATCATCGAACACTCCATGGCCCGCCTCAAGGTCGCCGATCTCAAACGCCGCAAAAACCGCATTTAGCCTCGACAAATACATCTAAAGATGATATTGTATATTAATCTGATCTTATCAGATGCTCTTTGCTATTGATGTGTCTGTTAATCTGTCTATACTGTGAATAGGTAGTTTGACGGACATATCTCAACGAAAGGACCACCGTCATGCGATACAACATCGGGCTGAAAATCGCCCGCCTCATCGAGGAGCGATTGCTGGCCGCACTAGAGGAGCACCCAGGCAAGCCCATCGCCGCCTGCATCCTCGATGCGCACGGCCACCAGGTCAGTGCCTTCCGCCAAGATGGCGCCAAGGCCGCCAGCGTGGGCTTCGCCAGCAACAAGGCCCTGACCGTCATCGAGTTCGAGGCGCCGACGGCGAGCTTCGGCACCTTCGACGAGGCCACGGGTGAGTGGATCCCGGGCAACCCTGTCATCGATGCCAACCGAGCACGGACCATGTCCAGCTTCTGTGGTGTCGCTGGCGGTGTACCGGCCTACTCCCCCAACTCGCCTGGTCCGGATCAGCTGATCATCGCCTCGGTGGCGGTCTCCGGTCGCCTACCGCACGAAGACCACGCCTTGGCTCTGGAGGCGATCAGCGATTCATCGGTCTTCGCCTGATCTTGATCCCAGCAAAGAGCACCGGACCCATCGCCTTCACGGGTGGTGCGGTCCGGACGGCTCCTAAGTGTATTAGAAATCTGACACATTTAGGAGCCGGAACTATTACTATGTCTGGGTGCCTAATATGGTACTCTTATGGTTATATAGCCTGTATATCAAAATGATATCTTTTTGATATCCGTACTCTAATACGTAACAGAATTGCCGACCGGCACGATGCTGTACCAGGTGTTCCCGGGATTGAGCGGAATTTCTTTGCCGGCAGAATCTTTAAAGATAGTGCGGCTGGTGTGTGAGCTTTTGCTCCATGTGCCTTCTACTGCCGTGCCATCGCGTAAGATGACGGCTTTACCTGATCCAGGAGTGGCCATAATGACGGTTTGCTCGCCTATGCGGGTGGTCCCGTAGGTTGTCGGCATATACTGAATCACAACATTCTTAACATGGATTTGTTGACCAGTATTGCGATCGATATGGGGTTTGCCAGCAAGGAGTCGTGCGTAGTCGTTAGTGGCGGCAGCGTACTGGTAGTCTACTTGATAGCCGTTATATGAGTAGTTTATATGGATATTTGGATGATCGGCGGTAGCTGCGGCTTTCTCCTGAACGACGCGGGGGCTCGGTGTGAAGTCAGACTTATCATCAAAACCCAGTTTCTTCTCGAGTGCATCAAGCTTCTCCGTGGTGGTATACATGTTGTGGGGTGCATAGCGATCGCTTGTTCGATAGAATGAATTCCCATTGGCGAACTGATCCATATCTTTCATCTTGAGCGGTCTGATTAGGTCGAGCGCATCGACATTGCCACCTACATGAGCGACAGGTGCATTAAATTCGAGTGCCCAGTCGACAAAGTAAGTACGCACGCTACGCACGGGTCCGATTTCTTTGGGTTTCTGGTCGAGGAAGAAGGCCAAGAAGCGAGTGATTCCCCCTTCGGCCAGAGCTTCATATACAACACCGGCGTCCTGGAGGCCACTCTGTGGGCGGGCATCAGTATGGTTTTCGATGACCACGCCGGTGATTGGTCGCTCGGCCAGTTCTGGTGCAACTTGCACGCCACTAAGAGGCGATGCTACTGTTTTAGGCTTAGCGGGCTCTTTCTTGATAACTTTTATAACGGTTGCTTGAGGTTTTTCGCCAAAGACGCCAAAGGCCATGGCAGCTCCCCCACCTACAACGATGGCTGCAATAATGCCAATAATAATAGCTTTATGCCGCTTAACCCAATGAAAAAACTTCTTGGGCTGTTTTTCATTCACCTCTTCAATGGTGATGACATCTTCTGATTGTATTTCTTTGGACTTTTTCTGTTTTTCTTTTTTTGGCATTTTGATGCCTTTTTAATTACGCACTTATTATAGCATAAGCTTCTTGCAATCTTGCAAGCGACTCTTCTTTGCCGAGGGCATGGAGGGTTTCAAAGAGGCCGGGTGCTACGGGACTGCCGGTTGCACTACGGCGGACGAGACTAAATACTTTACCCGTTTGGCCGCCAAGTTCTTCGACAAGACCTCGGAGGGATGTTTCAAGTGAATCGTGATCAAAATCAT
>CAYPFI010000025.1:0-7939 GCA_964410005.1 uncultured Candidatus Saccharibacteria bacterium
GCTCGTAGCCTATGTCATCGTAGCCGCATATTTAATTGCGCTGGCTCGTTATTCCTTCGCCGTAGTAAAGCCATTCTATGCTCTGACAACACCGGAGCTTGTAGGCTTAGAAAATATGATGAATGAGGTGTCGAGCAAGAACGATTTAATCGTTACGAACTACAGCGGCACACCAATGATGTTGTACTTTGCCAATCGTAAGGGCTGGAGTGTTCCCGATGAAACATTGACTGGTCAGATGATTACAGGTTTCAAAAACCAGGGTGCGAAATACGTTGTGCGCAGAATTGAGAGTCTCCAGAAACCAAGCGACTATCAGCTAGAAGGAACTACCCAGGTAAAAACTGGCTCCAACCTAATAGTCTATAAGATTAATCAGTAAACCTAACGGCTAGCCTGTCCAATAAGAATTGGCAAAGGCGGCCAGTAGCACCGCCATACTTGCTGCGGAAGCCCCAAGTGCTAGTCCGTAAGATTCATCATCGGTGATGCTCGTAAAGAATAGGTATATTGGGAAGAACAGGATAAAGTATCGGTGGTCAGAGATGAAATTCCCATTTATGCAGAACAGCAGTAGGCTAGCAATACCCAGAATTCGGTAGCTCCATGGCAACTTCTTAACAAATGTCCAAATAGTCACTATCAGGGCGAGCAGCCAGGCAGCATAGGGTAGTATAAGATCAAAGAAATATTGAATATCGGCGGGCTTATGGTCGCGGATCAGAGACACTATAAGATGGCCTTGATTATAAATAGTTTGTAACACATTAGGGGTGAAGACGTGGTACGACCAGTAAAGTTTTGTGATATGTATAAAAGCCAATGGGTCACCCGTCTTGTACTTGAGGTACATCATATGGGCCACAATGCCTAGAGGCGCCAGAAGAAGCCAAAGGATATTGGATCGAATCTTCTTCCAATTAAAGTGTATTTGATCTAAATATTCTATTAGCAAGACAATAACGATAATGGCTCCAGGCGAACGCGTGGCAGTAGCAAATCCAGCCAGCAGTGATGCTGCCCACCATCTGCTTTGTCGGGCATACCAAATTGCACCAAACGCCAGAGCGCAAAATAATGCTTCGGTATAGAATGCTGCCAAAAAGTAAGCTACAGGTGAGAATAAGAACAGCAAAACAGTTCGATAGGCAAGTTTCTTGTCTTTAAAGAATTCTCCCGCCAACTTAAACAAAAAGTAGCAGGCAAAGAATACGGCAACACAGTTAATAACAAATCCAGACAGAAGAATACTTAAGCCAAGCTTACTTACAAGCGCCGTTAATAACGGAAATAGCGGAAAGAAGGCAACTGTTGGCTGAGTAGGGCTTGTTGAGTACCCCTGTGTTGCAATTGAAACGTAATATGCACTATCCCAGCGAGCCGTGGAGTGGAGGGCCATTGGCCCCGGCAAAGTCGTTGGTGCAACCTGGGGGTTAAATGGCATTTTGGTGGTGACAAACAATGATAGAACGAGTAGAAGAATGCGCCAGGCAATGACCAGCGCGGCAAGCTTAGCCATATCCGACCTAGCCCACTGCCTGAATTTGTTAGTCACGTAACCCCTTTGGATTATTACTGCGCCAGTTCCAGGAATCGCGACACATGCGGTCCAGGTCAAATTCGGCTGTCCATTCAAGTTCGCGAGCGGCCTTGCTGACGTCGGCGTAGCACTCGGCAATGTCACCGGGACGGCGCGGTGCAACTTCTTTATTGAGCGTCTTACCACTAGCCTTCTCATACGCCGCAATCACTTCTTTAACCGATGAGCCTTTGCCAGTGCCGAGATTATATACATCAACTTCTTTTTTGGGCGGGTGGGCGAGAGCGGCTACATGACCCTTGGCTAGATCAACGACATGGACGTAATCGCGAATGCCGGTGCCGTCGGGCGTTGGCCAATCGTCGCCAAAAACCATGATCTTTTCTCGAATGCCCACAGCGACTTGGTCGAGCAGGGGAACAAGGTTATCGGGCTTCTGCGTCGGATCTTCGCCGATCATACCGGACTCGTGAGCACCAATCGGATTGAAGTAGCGCAGCAAGGTCACCTTAACTGATCCAGTCTTGGCGACATCAGTTAAAATCTGTTCGCTCATTAACTTAGTCTGTCCGTAAGGGTTAGTGGCGTGCAGCTTAGCTGTTTCAGGGATGGGCACCGATTCAGGGTCGCCGTACACCGTAGCACTGGAACTGAAAATAATATGTGGTATTTTGTGATCGGCAGCTACGCGAGCTACGACCAGCGTCGATTCTAGGTTGTTTTGGTAGTAGCGCACTGGTTCAGCTACCGATGTATCAACTGCTTTGAGACCGGCGAAATGGATAACCGCATCAAATTGATGCTCAGAAGCCACCTTGGTCATTGCCTCCAGGTCGGTGACATCAACTTCATAAAACGGAACGTCTGCACCAGTAATCTTATGGAGCTGCTCAAGGACTGCACGCTTGCTGTGGCAGAGGTTATCAACAATCACTGCCTCGTGGCCAGCGGCCAGTAATTCCACTACGGTATGGCTCCCGATGTAGCCGGTTCCACCTGTCACTAGTACGCGCATAACACTCTCCTTTATGTAATAAGTATATCACCTGGTATAATAACACCATGAATAGTCCAAGACTGAAACGTGTGGTGAACGTGGTCAAATGGCCTCTTGGCATGGTGGTGATCGCATTCCTCATAGTCGCTATCGGCCTGCCTCTGGTATATCAGGGTCGGGTATATCGTGGTGTCGTCGTGCATGGCGTACAGGTTGGGGGCCAAACTAAGGCGCAGGCTCTCAGAAATATTAAAGCAGCCGACGCTAAATATGTAACACAGCCCCTGATTATAACCAGTGATTCAACTACTACTCGTATCGTGCCGACCGACATGGGACTTACCCCCGATAGCGAAGCCGCCCTTAAGCGAGCCTATGCTTACGGCCGTAGCGGGGGTGGACTGGAGCAATGGAAGGCTATGGTCCGATCCATGCTTGGTCGCACTACTACCGTTGGTGTGGTGAAGATTAACTCCGACAAGCTTTCGGCCTACACCAATGGCTTTGCCGACGATGCTGCCGTACCCGTCCAAAACGCGACCTTTAACATTAACGGTATCAGTGTGGCCGTTCAGCCGGCTCAAGATGGCAAGCGCCTCGATATGTTGGCTTGGGTAGATGGCTTACGTTGGCATATGGCCACCGGTTCCATCGCTCCGATGAAGTTACCGACCACCACCACACATCCCATCATTGGTGCCGACGAGCTCAACTTGCTCAAGGACAAGGTAGCTCGTTATGTGGCCGCTCCCATTACCCTCATGACTCCCGATAAGTCTAAAACCGTAGTTCTTAACCAATCCGACATCGTGGCCTGGTTGGGCGCCAGCCGTACCGGCATCACCGACATTGCCCAGGCTCCATCACTGGATATCATTCTGCATACTTCCACTGTGCCCATCCAAATCGGCCTCAACACCAATAAGGTTGATGAGTATGTGGCGGGCCTGGCTGGTACGGTCAATCAAGAACCCGTCAATGCCGTCTTGGCTGGCGTGGATGGGAAGGTCACTATTGCTAAGCCTGCCCAAAATGGCATTAAGCTGGATGTCGCCAAGACTTCAGAGTCGGTTAAGGCCGTGCTCGATAAACCCGCCGATCAGCGTAATGTCACGATGACGGCCACCGTTGCTAAAGCTGAAGTGCGCGAAGATACCCTCGATGCGCTAGGGCTAAAAGACGTGCTCAGTGTTGGTCAAACCTTCTTCCCCGGTTCGCCATCAACCCGACTAACGAATGTTCGGGCTGGCGCTCGCAGGTTTAATGGTGTCATGCTCAAGCCCAATGAGGTCTTTAGTTTTGGAAAGCTGCTTGGTGAAGTGAACGCCTCAACCGGTTACGTGCCGGAGCTGGTCATTCTCGATAACCATGAAGAGAAGCAGTATGGCGGGGGATTATGTCAGGTCTCTAGTACGGCCTACCGCGCTGCCTTGCTGGCTGGTCTACCTATCCTTCAACGCCAAAACCACTCATTCGCCATTAGTTATTACACGGCGCCCTATGGTGTACCGGGCGTGGATGCTACTATCTACTACCCAGCCGTCGACATGAAGTTCCGCAATGATACGCCTGGCCACATTTACATGCAGACTACCATGGTAGGCACCAGCCTGACCTTTACCTACTTTGGCACTAAGACCAAGTATGGTGAGATTCGCGGACCACAGTTTATAAGTGGTGATACCGATGCGACTAAGCCAAGCCACACGGTCTTTTACCGAGATACCAAACGACTTGATGGAAGCCTGGTAAAAACTGACGAAGTTCATACTTACTATCAATCCAGCCTCAACTTCCCAATCACTGAGCAGTTTAACTAGATTGTTGACTTTTCGCTTTTTGTTCGGTACACTTGAGTCATATATAAGCATAAGTGCCAACATGGCGGGAGGTTCTAGTGAGCGAACCATTAACCAAACGACAAAAACAAGTATTAGACTTTGTAACCCAGTACATTGAAGTACACGGGTACGCTCCTAGCTACCGTGAAATCGCCGAAGCTTTCAAGCTCGGATCAGTTGCAACTGTTGCTGAACATGTTGAATCGCTGGTTACCAAGGGTCTCCTCCAAAAGAACGATAACTCTGCACGCTCACTGCAGCTCGTTCAGCCAGCTGATGCTGACTTTGAAGCCGAAGCCGCCGTTGGCTTGCCAATTCTCGGCCTGATTGCCGCCGGATCGCCAATCGAAACTATCTCGGGTCATCAAGAAACTCTGGAAGTTCCACCATTTATGGTTGGTCGTCGTCACTCCTACGTACTGCAGGTCAAAGGCCAGAGTATGATCGAAGACGGAATTCTCGATGGGGATTATGTAGTAGTTCAAGAAAAGACCGTACCAAGTAAGGGCGAAGTAGTTGTAGCTCTCGTCAACGGAACAGAAGCTACCCTCAAACGTTATTACAAAGAAAAAGATCACATTCGTTTGCAGCCCGCTAACTCGACCATGGATCCAATTATCGTGAAGCCTGGTACACCGATTGAAATTCAAGGTGTGGTAATTGGGGTTATTCGAAAATACTAAAGGGGTGAAGTCGGGGATAGCTCAGAACGGGAGCCATCCCCGACTTTGTTGTGCGTACTAGCGCCCCGTCCACTCGGCATTGGCGGGGGACCAGCCGGCGTAGACGCCGAAGCTGGTGGTGCGGATGCTCACCGAGCCGACGCCCAGTCGCTTGCCGCTGACCCAGTGCTCGCTGGAGATGGCCTTGCCGTCACCGGTGCTGATCATGACGTGCCCACCCCAGGCGTTCTTGGGGCCGGGGAAGAAGAACACGAAGGAGCCAGCCGGCGGGTTCCAGTCGCGGTAGTGCATCTCGTTGCGCTTGGCCATGGCGGCCAGGTGTGCGCCGGCCGTCCAGTAACCGCTGTGCGGCTTGCCGTAGGCCTCGGCCACGAATCGGTCGCAGTAGCCGATGTACTTGGTTGCGCCCGACTGCGTCTTGGCCCAGGCGATGGCCTTCTCCTCGCGCGTCTTGGGGGTCGGCGGCTTGACCGGAGGCTTCGGGGTAGGCGTGGTCGACGAACCACAGACCGGAATGCCTGGCGAGTAGGCGGCGTACACCGGCGTGGTGGTGTAGAAGTCGCTGATGTAGCTGCCATCGCTGAGCTTGTCCCAGATGGCCGAGCCGCGGATGGTCTCGCCCTGGGTCTGGCAGGTGATGTCGATGGCTGCGCCCTCGGGCAACGTCCGAACGACGCCAGAGCTGGTGTTGGGAGCGGAGCGTGCCCGCAGGCCCACACCGCCCGTCCCTGTCACGTTGTAGCCGACGGCATGGGCCGTGGTTCCCACGAAGAGAGAGCCCATGAGGCACATGGCCATCATGATGAAAAAATGCTTGATGATTCGCATTGGATTCCTTTCTGATCGACTGTCCAACGCTCACCCATCATATACCGTACAAAAACCGAACGCAAGCATGAGCACGATACTTTTCTTATCTGTTGACCAAACCAGATATACTTAGGTATAATTACTCGGTACATGATCCGGGGTAGCTCAGTGGTAGAGCAGTTGACTGTTAATCAATTGGTCGTGGGTTCGAATCCCTCCCCCGGAGCCAGAGTGAATTTATAGCTAAATTAGAGCCGATTTCCTTCTGTTGGGAGTCGGTTCTAACCGTCTCAGGGAGCAGTGATAGGCTTTCATTCATTTCTTCTATCGGAACAAAGTACTTATTAGGAGTAAATTGGATGGTTCTATCCAGAATTGATAGCTTCTCGCCAAGCCTAGCCACAACCGTGCGTTTCTTCTCTAAATCGTCACCATCAAAGTCCTCTTTGGCGTAGCGAGCAAAGGTAAACGTCTCATCTGCGATCTCACGCCAGTTACGAGCCTGGTATTCTGCCTTATTACGATCTTTCTGGAGTAGTTCTAGATTCTTCTCCAAGCTATCCATCTCGGAGAAGTACCAAGCGTCATCATTGGCCTCGCCGTTATAGCGCATACGGCGCAAGTTAATGATTGATTGCTCGGCTTTCTTAATAGCCTTATCTCTACTAGTGGTCTGGGCTTGATCTTTAGCAACGACCTCATCTTCTTCTTCGGCAAGAGCTTCAATGGCAAGCTCATAGAAACGAGGGTCAATCGTGAACTTGGAAAGCTTCTCCTTAATCTGCCTGATTAGTTCGTCTTCGGCAACGTGCAGATGAGGTTGGTTGCAGCTCATCTGCTTGTTCCTGCCAGTGCAGTGGTAGTAGATGTATTCTTTGCGTTCGCCGGTAGACTTTATATTCTTGTACTTTCTCTCTGCAGTAATAGCAAAACCACACTCGCCACACTTAAAAAGGTTACGAAGGGGAAAGTTATAGGTTTTGTCTTTTGGTCGAGTTGTATGTGACGGATCAATAATCTGCTGTACCCGTTCAAACTCCTCCTCAGTAACCATGGCTGGATGATTGCCATTATATATCGCGCCGTTAAATAACAACTTACCAGTATAGAATGGGTTCTGGAATAGCTTACAAAGACTAGAGTAGACGATGGCTCTGCCGCCAGTCCTGCCGCGCACCGGAGTGCGAATGCCAAGCTGTTTGTCGGCGATCACGGCTATCTGGGCAATTGAGTATGTGCCGGTGAGCATCTTATCCCAGAGGACTCTAATAAGTGTAAAGTTTTCGGGATCAGCAATAATTACCTTATTGAGTCTATCGTTCAGGTAACCCGGCGGGGGAACGCCTGGCTTATCACCTTTCTCTGCTTTAGAGCGCATGCCACGCTTCGTATTGGTTGCTAGCTCACGTATATATTGATTAGACATGCCAGCCTCAACGCTGAACACGATAGCATTATCTTCGGGGAAATAGCTCTTCTCGGTAGTTTGTATGTGCTTGAGCTTGCCATCTTGTAACAACTGCTGAATACGACCACTGTCGGCGGGGTTGCGCGATAAACGGTCAAGCTTCCAGCATATAATCCCATCAATCTCACCATCATCAATTTCACTTAATAAGGCTTTGAATTTAGGGCGAACATCAGGTCGCTTTGCTGATTGGCTTTCGCGAATGGGTTCACCAACAATATGCAAACCTTCCCGCTCGGCAATTTCTGTCATGTACTTAATCTGGTCATCAAGCGACTGGACTTGCTTGTCTTCTGTGTCGGTGGACTTGCGGGCGTATAGCCTGTAGCGTAAATGTTTTAACTCACGGTTAATCATAGATTTTTCTCCAACTTAAAGGACGGCTCGGTGTTCACATCAGTTAGCTGCACAAAGCAGATCTCCGAATCCAAGCCGCCCTTAAAGCGCCGGAAATAAAAAACCTTTGTGCGTAAATCGCTAACATGATGTGAACGATTTGATTATAACTAAGATTATGGGCAAATACCATAGTTATACTAGTTCCGCAGTTTGGTATATCTATATAGATAGTGCATAACTGCGGAACTAGATTACCCATCC
>CAYPFI010000026.1:0-7610 GCA_964410005.1 uncultured Candidatus Saccharibacteria bacterium
CAGGCCGCTGGTTGAGCTTCAGCAGAATCGGGGGTATCGAGGTAAATTAATGTTCTGGTTTTTTTCAGAACTTCTTTTAAGAGTTCCTCCGTCTCCTTGTATTCCACAATATTCTGTATACCAGATATTTTCTTGAGCGCGTCAATTTTGTTACTTCGACCCTCCCAAACAGCCATAAAGGGGTGGAGTTGCTTGATGAGTAGTTGTTCCGAATCAGGGGTGATTACGAGGTATGCATCAGGTTGATTAGCGCCTGTCAGATACAGAAAGTTATTACTCTGTCGAAACAGATATGGCACATCCTTTGTGCGCTCTATTTCAGTATTGCCAGCCAAAATGAGAATCGAATTCTCAGGAAGACTCCGAGCCAATTCTTTTCGGGCTTCAATGTAGTGCGATACGGGAAGCGTTTTCATACTTCCATGGTAGCATACTACTTTTTAGTGAAGATCCTGGCGAGGTATTTACCGGTGTGGCTACCTTTTACTTTGGCCACTTGCTCAGGTGTACCTTCGGCGATCATAGTACCGCCGCCAGTACCGCCTTCAGGCCCCATATCTACGAGCCAGTCGCTGCACTTAATCACATCAAGATTGTGCTCAATGATCAATACCGAGTTACCCGTATCAACTAAGCGATTGAGGACCTCTAGTAAACGGCGGACATCTTCAAAGTGGAGACCGGTGGTTGGCTCGTCGAGGATGTAGAGAGTTTTGCCGGTACTGCGACGAGAAAGTTCGGAAGCAAGCTTAATACGCTGTGCTTCACCACCACTAAAGGTTGTGGCTGACTGACCAAGGTGAATGTAACCAAGGCCGACATCATTAAGGGTATCAAATTTGCGGCGAATGGCTGGAATGTTCTCAAAGAACTTGGCAGCTTCTTCGACCGTCATGTCCAGCACTTCACTAATGTTTTTACCCTTATAGCGAATTTCGAGTGCTTCACGATTATAGCGCTTGCCCTTACATTCATCACAGGTTACATAAACGTCTGGCAGGAAGTGCATTTCGATCTTGATGATACCGTCGCCGCGGCAGACTTCACAGCGTCCACCCTTAACGTTAAAGCTAAAGCGGCCAGATTTGTAGCCACGAATCTTGGCTTCTGGTGTGCTGGCAAAGAGGTCACGGATATTACTAAAGACGCCGGTGTAGGTTGCTGGGTTAGATCGTGGCGTGCGACCGATTGGCGACTGATCAATGCTAATAACTTTATCGAGGTTTTTGATTCCTTCAATGTCATCGTGTTTACCCGGTACATCACCAGCACGATGATAAACTTGAGCTAGCTTCTTAGAAAGGATGTCGTTGATAAGACTCGACTTGCCTGAACCTGACACGCCCGTAACCGTAGTCATCATACCCAGCGGGATACTAACATCGATACCCTGCAGGTTGTGCTCGCGAGCATTCTTAATAGTCAGGTTTTTACCATTACCAGGTCGACGCTTCTTGGGAATCTCGATTTTACGTGCGCCAGAAATATACTGTCCGGTCAGACTCTCCTTAACTTTTGCGACTTCTGCTGGCGTACCGGCAGCCACCACATTACCACCATGCTTACCGGCAGCTGGGCCGATATCAATCACGTAATCAGCGGCACGAATCGTATCTTCATCATGCTCAACAATAATCACGGTATTGCCAAGGTCACGCAAGCGCTCCATGGTCACAATGAGGCGATCGTTATCGCGCTGATGCAATCCAATACTGGGCTCATCAAGGATATAGAGCACGCCCATAAGACTAGAACCAATTTGAGTAGCCAGACGAATACGTTGAGCCTCACCACCGGCTAGAGTGTTAGCACTGCGATCAAGTGTTAAGTATTGCAGACCAACATCGCTGAGGAAGCTAAGGCGAGCATTAATCTCTTTAAGGATCTGCACAGCAATATGGGCATCACGTTCATTCAATTTGAGTGTGCCAAAGAAATCAGTGGCGTCACCAATACTATAAGTCGTAACATCGGCGATGTTCTTGTCGTTGATAGTAACTGCCAGGATCTCCGGCTTGAGGCGCTTACCCTCACAAACTGGACAAGGACGTTCGGCCATAAACTTTTCTATCTCTTTGCGCACAAAATCGCTATCGGTATCGTGGTAGCGGCGCTCCATGTTGGGAATTACGCCTTCAAATGTCGATTGGTAGGTACGACCGCCGGGACCACGTACCGGAATCTTTTCTTCGCCCGTACCATAAAGAATGATCTTGAGATCGGCAGCCTTCATTTGATTCACTGGCGTATCGATACTAAATCCGTGCTTGCTGGCCACGCCGTTGAGCAATTTCGTGTACCAGGTCATGCGACTAGTGGTACGACTCCAGGGTCGGATGGCGCCTTCATTGATGCTGAGGCGACGATTGGGAATAACCAGCTCTGGATCGACTTCGAGGCGAATACCCAGGCCGGTGCAATGCGGACAGGCACCGTGGGGCGAGTTGAAACTGAAGTTGCGTGGCGCAATCTCTGGGAAGCTAATTTCACGATGAACGGGACAGGCAAAGTGCTCACTAAAGACTTTTTCTTCCTCAGTGTCTACGAAGTCGACTTTAACGATACCCTCGCCAAGACCCAGAGCCTGCTCAACTGATTCAGTGAGACGCTTAATAACATCTTCGCCAATAACCAGACGGTCGACGATCACTTCAACGGTGTGCTTCTTCTGCTTGTCGAGTGCTGGGAATTCATCGATATCATAGACCGTACCATTGACGCGAATTCGCGAGTAGCCAGCTTTCTTGAGCTCCTGGACAACACCGCGATGCTCGCCCTTCTTGTCGCTGACGACGGGAGCAATGATCATAATCTTTGATTCTTTTGGACAGTCCATGATCTGCGTAACGATCTGATCAGCTGACTGGCGCGTTACTTCACGACCACAGACCGGGCAATGTGGCACCCCAACACGCGCATAGAGCAAACGCAGATAATCATAAATCTCTGTAACCGTACCAACGGTACTACGTGGGTTGCGGCTTGAGGATTTTTGATCGATCGAGATTGCAGGACTCAAACCATCGATCTGATCAACATCAGGTTTCTCCATCAGCCCCAAGAATTGGCGAGCGTAGGCGCTCAGGCTCTCAACGTAACGACGCTGACCTTCGGCATAAATAGTATCAAAAGCCAAACTCGACTTTCCTGAACCAGAAAGACCGGTAATAACCACGAGTTTATCGCGTGGAATTTCCACGTTGATATTTTTAAGGTTGTGTTCTCGTGCTCCACGCACCACGATCTTGTCTTGCATAGGCTCAAATTATACACGTTCGCGGCAACTTTTACAAGCGCCCAGAAGTGCCTCCAACAGATTAGAAAGTGTCAAAACTGTCAGCCTCAATTAGCTAGGAAGTCAGAGCTAAAATTCTGCCTACACCTTCGTCATCATAAAAATTTGCATATCCAAGGCCAGCCAAACCTTTTTGGGAGTCGCCGGTTGTTGAGTCGACAAAACTTGAGAATTGCTGGTTAATTATTCGATTCGGCTGCGTTGCGTCAACTTCCTCTTCGTTCCATTTAATTTGTAGATCTTTAGCTCGTTGGTATGCAGGGCCTGAACGCCATACATCGCGGGTTCTATTAATTAGTTCATCTTGGGCTTCTGGATTTACTATATTGTCTGCAACTAGTTTTTCTCTCAGTAGTTTTTGTGCTAGCCCTTCAGCAAATCGTTCGCTCTCTATACCTTCGACCACTGAAGCGGGCTGCCCTAAGACACTAAGATCATCATCTGCTTCGCGCTCAGTATTAGCCCCTACAAGTTGAGATACTGGGTGCATGCCGATCTCGTTAGTTTCTACAAGATCAGCTGCAAGCTCAACAGCATGGCCAAGCTCATGCCACATAACCCACTCGGTAGCTAGGGTCTGGGCTTTATCAGGCTCTAACTGTACACCGATGCCCTCAAGAGCACTTGTCAGCGCTTCTGTTTTCAACTTAATCGTATCCATTCCTATTTTGATAGAGATATTGGTGGTAATTTCTCCGTCGTAATATAGCAAGCTTCTTCTGTCTTCCACGACAAACTCTGAATCTTCCCCCCTATTCACATCAACGCCACTATCATTTTCCAGTTTGCTCACTATCATATCGAACTGATGTAATGTTGCTGGCCCCATAGGGGTACCATCAAGTGACTGCCTAAACTCAGTCATGGCCGACCTACAGAGCTCCTCGGTCACCTTTTCTTTTTTTTGTATTTCAATGGAATCAGCGAGATCCTGATAGAAATTTCCCGTCACCTCGGATTCGCCCATGTCGATTAGTCGCTCACTCATTTCTTAGTCTTTCTCAATTCTTTTAAATCGGCGATTTGGTCACGGATGGCGGCGGCCTTCTCGAACTGGAGATTCTCAGCAGCAAGCTCCATTTGAGCCGAGAGTTCTTTGATGAGGCGGCCGCGCTCCTCTAATGGAATTTCCTTTGTATTGAGCTGCTGGACATCTTGAACTTCGGCCTCTTTTTCGGCCTGCATGCGTTCGGCGAGGGCCTTTTTGATACCAGCGGGGGTAATGCCATGCTCTTTGTTGTAATCAATCTGGACCTGGCGGCGGTCTTGAGTAGTCTTGATGGCCCGCTCCATCGAACCAGTAATATTGTCAGCATACATAATCACGCGACCATCGACATGACGCGCGGCACGTCCCATAGTTTGAATCAGAGCACTTTCACTACGCAGGAAGCCTTCCTTATCGGCGTCCATAATGGATACCAGCGAAACCTCCGGAAGGTCGAGTCCTTCACGAAGGAGATTGATGCCGACAAGAACGTCATAGACACCGAGACGAAGATCATTAAGAATATCAACTCGATCGAGCGTATGTACTTCACTATGGAGATACTGAACTTTGATGCCAGCTTCTTTAAGGTACTCAGTTAGATCCTCGGCCATGCGCTTAGTGAGTGTGGTGACAAGGGCACGCTCATGTTTAGCGACGGTATCACGGATTTCACCAAGAAGATCATCAATCTGGCCCTTAATTGGTCGAACATCGACAATTGGATCGATCAGACCGGTTGGGCGAATGACCTGCTTAACAATTTGCTTACTAATACTCTGCTCAAAATCAGCTGGGGTGGCTGAAACATAGATGGCTTTATTGATGTGGCGGTCAAACTCTGGGAAATTCAAAGGTCGGTTATCGAGTGCGCTGGGCAGACGGAAGCCATAATCGACGAGGGTAGTCTTGCGAGCTCGGTCGCCATTAAACATGCCTCGAACTTGCGGGAGGGTGATATGACTTTCATCGACAAAGAGCAGGAAGTCGTCTGGGAAGTAATCCATAAGGGTGGCCGGTTGCTCACCTGCTTCACGATCACTCAGGTAGCGCGAATAGTTTTCTATGCCGCCTACAAAGCCTGTTTGCTCCAACATCTCCAGATCAAACTTAGTACGCTGCTCAATACGTTGAGCCTCAATAAGCTTGCCCTCTTTTTTGAACTTCTCAACCTGGATTTCAAGATCAGCTTTGATGTTTACAATGGCTGCTTTGAGCTTCTCTTGAGGCGTTACAAAGTGCTTTCCAGGGAAGACTTTGAGAGAATCGAGTTTTTTGACCACTTCACCCGTCAGGGGATCAACTTGCTTAATATCGTCGACTTCGTCACCAAAAAACTCAACGCGATACGCCGTCTCTTCACCAATTGGGAAGATATCAACATTATCGCCACGGACACGGAAGGTACCGCGATGGAAGTCGAGATCATTACGCGTATATTGAATATCCGTCAGTTGGCGCAACATCTTATCTCGCTTTCGTGTCGTCCCCTTCTGAATATCCATAGTAAGGGCCGTATAATCGGCGACATTACCCAGGCCATAAATACAACTCACACTGGCAATAATAATGACGTCTTTGCGAGTCAGCAGGCTCATAGTCGCGGCGTGACGCAAACGATCAATCTCCTCATTAATGGCCGAGTCTTTCTCTATAAAGGTGTCGCTGCGGGCAATGTAGGCTTCGGGCTGATAGTAATCATAGTAACTTACAAAGTATTGGACGGCATTATCCGGGAAGAATTGCTTAAATTCGCTGTATAGTTGAGCGGCAAGAGTCTTGTTATGGCACAGCACCAACGTCGGTTTTTGTTGATCCTGAATAATATTGGCCATGGTAAATGTCTTGCCTGATCCAGTCACGCCTAGGAGGGTTTGATCACGATAATCTTTATTCAGCCCATCAACAAGCTCAGCGATTGCCTGGGGCTGATCACCGGTTGGTTTATAGTTGCTTGTGAGGTTGAATTTCATACCTCAAGTATATCACTTCAGTTTGCGGTAGCGGTGGTCAACCATTTGGGTCAGTCGCGAAACGAGCGTAGCTGGATCGTCATCAAAGATAATGCCAGAACGATTACGCTTGGCGGCCTTGAGCACGGTTTCGACAGCATCAGTCATACCGCCCGAGCCAACCAGAACACCAACTGGTGTCTTCTCTTCGAGGGCAATCATGAGTTCGTTCAGCGTACCAAGTCGACCGCCGACCATAACAAGGGCGTCAGAAGAGCGGACCAAGAGGACATCACGCCCCATATAGCCAAAGCCGGTATAGACAATACTGCCAAAAGCGTCAACAGGCAGTTTATATTTATTCACATGCTCAATACGACTGGTGGCTGGTGAGAAGCCCAGACTCGTTACGTAATTATTGTCCTGGTCGTGCGCGGCTTTGGCAGCATGATATGGAAGTCCTGATGTTGCACCGGTTAGCACCACATGACCCTGTTGAACGATTTGCACGCCAACGGCCTTGGCTAAGCCTTTTGATAGAGCCACACCATCCCCCTTAGCCGCTCCCGAGACGCAGATATTGTATTTGAGTTTTGCCATTATAATTCCTCCGGTTTAATAATTTCATTGTCGAGTCGCTCCAAGACTTGCTGTCGCAGCACCTCACTACCCATGTAGCGCGAAAATATCTCATTCCACAGGGCTTCTTTAAAGTGATAGACATAGCGGTCGTCAAAACTGATGCCGTTTGAATAACTAAACGCCACGTCAATTAAGTTGAGTGAAACAATGTCGTCGCCCCGTTTAGCTGCCACATAATCCAGGCCACGCCATACGCCGAGTGTAGGCTCAATATCAAAGAGGATGTCCTCGGCCGCTCGCCAATGGAGATCCTCTGGCTGAACATGAGGCTGAAAAATCTCTGGATGTGACTCGTCATCAAGCTTGGCAAAATAACGCTGGATGACACGCCAATGAATATGATGATTAGCGTGAATGGATACTTTGGGTGTGCCAGCAATCAGCGTTCGACTCAAAACTTCGCCGAAGTTTTTCTTGGCGGCAATAATCTTAAAGAAGGCTGAATAAAGTCGTATCTCGTTATGGTAGTGCAGCAACATCGTCAGAATTTTGAGAGGTGCACCCACCATAGAAGGCTGTTGCATAGGTACGACGCCGACCACGCCCATCTCCTTGCTATGGGTTAAGTTGTGAAGTTTTTTCTGCACAAAATGTTCGGCAATATCGCCCCACTTAGCAGGATCAAAAACAACAATACGAATGTCGCGCGGCTCAAAGTCACTGGCTTTGAGCTCCTTATAAGCCTTATTAAACTCATTAAGCCATTCTGGACTCTGAGCAAAACGCAAAGCTA
>CAYPFI010000027.1:0-7567 GCA_964410005.1 uncultured Candidatus Saccharibacteria bacterium
GTAATGGGATATCGATCTCTTCACGTAAAACGACTGCCGCGGCTACGACCGGCCCGGCCAAGCAGCCACGGCCCACTTCATCTATGCCAGCAATTATTAAAAATTTCTTAAATTTCAGATCATTCTCTATCTGGCGAGCTGGAATAATCATAAGCTGTCTACATCGACACCTTTTGACTCCCAGGAAGCCTTCATAAACTGATCGTGTACAAATCGTATTGTCTGCTCTATAGCTGCTTCATTCATAGTAGCAAGTATATCAAAATGATATCTTTTTGATATACATGCTATAAATACCCCTGCGAGTAAAAGGCGAAAGTCGCAATCGGGTTGACCCGATTGCGACATACTAGAACGATGAGCTGGGTATCGGGAGGGCGCACCCTGGAACACCCTCCCGATAGTTCAGCACCCCGCAGGGGCGAACCGCACACCTGACCAGTGCGCGCCCAATTTTTGAGGCGATCGTAACCCCGAAGATGTTACGATTGAGCACATGTGATTATGCTCCGTGCAAAAGAGGTGACGCTGTTCCGTCACGTATACACGACCTCAAAGATTGCGTGTGATGGCCCTGGCGGAACTGAACCGCGACCTCCCCGATGTGTGCGGGGTGCTCTAGTAGCTGAACTACAGGACTTGAGAACATCTTACCGACACGGCCTCAGTTTTGCAATCATAACAAAAAAGACCCTTGCGGGTCTTTCACTGGATTTCAGTCTATTTATTCGGCTTTGTCGAGACCTTCTTGGACTTCTTCGGCAGGCATGGCAGCTTCATCACCTTCATCGCTTGGGTCATCGGTGACCTTTGGGGTATCATCACTGGCAGCTTCTTTATTCTCTTCGGCGGCGAGCTCTTCGGTCGAAACCTCAGCTACTACGCTCTCAGCTTCTTCTGCAACGACTTCAGTCACTTCAGCGTCTTTAGGAGCCTCTTCCTTAGTCTCAGCCTCGGGAACACTTACATCATTAGCAGCCTTCTTATCGAAGTCCATTTCTTGCAGACGAGCTGACTTACCACGACGATTTCGGAGATAACTCAAGAAGTTACGGCGAACCTTGGCACGACGCAGAACTTCAACCTTTTCTACATTAGGTGAGTGCAGGAGATAGGTCTTCTCTACCCCAACATTGCTGGCAATACGACGAACCGTAATAACTGCACTCAAGCTGCCCATACGGTGGGTACGAATAACAACACCTTCGAATACCTGGACACGACTCTTAGCGCCTTCCTTAATTCGGTGGTGTACTTTAACCGTGTCGCCCGATTGTACTTGGGCAACTTTAGGTTTGCGATACTGTTGTTCGATTTCTTGTATAGCTTGCATAACTCGACTATCTTAGCATATCTGTTGGGCTAAACGCAATACCCTAAGCGTCAGCTTTGTCTTTTTTAGCCAACTCAGCGCGAGTGGCTAAAACTACCCACTCTTTGCGTTCGACGATAGAGTTTGGCAGGATATGCAGCTTGCCATCTTTAGCGCGAAGTTCGATGCGGCGAATATCCATAGCTTCAATAATGCCTTCTGTGCCATTTTCACCGGCCTTAACCTGATCGCCAACCATAAAGTGCTTGTTTTCAGCCAGGAAAATGCCAGCCAACACGTCCGAGATAAGGGTTGAGCCACCGGCCGCCATGACCAGACCAAAAGCAGCGACTGAGCTCGAGAAGAAGATAATAACATCGCTAAAACCGAGAACGCTTAGGATGACAATGGTCAGGATAATCCATAGGACTGCCCGGGTCAGTGAGATCACAATGCCACGTAAACCTGCCGGCATACTCACTATCTTGACGAGTTTACGCACAAAGTAGGTGCCAATTCGTACGATAAGATATCCGACTATTAGTACGACAGCTGCTACCGCTAAGCGCTCCGTGAGATCGCCGACCAATGTTGCCAGTCGATGGGTAACTTCACCGGCAAAACTACTCATTACCGCCCTCTAATTTGTCGCGAAGTAATTTGCTCACCATGGCTGGATTGGCCTGGCCTTTACTGGCTTTCATAACCGACCCCACTAAGAACCCAAAGACCTGCTGCTTACCCGATTTATACTCTTCTACTACTGACGGGTTACCAGCAATTACTTGGTCTACCATGGCTTCCATGGCGCCTGTATCAGAGTTCTGGATTAGATTGTGCTCATCAGCATAGGTTGCTGGATCTACATCGCGGACATAGACCTCGCGGAAGATTTCTTTAGCATTCGTACTGCTCAACTTACCGTCATCAACCATGGCCGAGAGCTCGGTTAGGCGCATAGGATTAGGCAGGACCTCTTCGCCCTCAACTTCCTCGTTGACGAGCCAGTTGGCGATACGCTTGCTGGACTTGGCTTCAGTATCACGGGTAGCTTCAAAGAATTTTTCAAGCAGTTCAGGACGAGCAATAAGCGTTTCGATATCACCTTCAGGTAACCCTATTTCGCGCAGTTTGATACGCAACTCGGGCGGCAGGGCCGGTAACTCAGATTGGGCCTTGGCCATCATCTCATCAGTAACCACGACAGGTGGTACATCAGGTTCAGGGAAATAGCGGTAATCGTGAGCATCTTCTTTAGTGCGCTGACTAAAGGTTTTTTGCTTGGCATCATCCCAGCCACGCGTTTCCTGAACAATGCTCTCGCCCTTCTCAATGAGTTCAATCTGACGCTGCACTTCATATTCGACACTACGCTCAATGGCCTTAAAGGAGTTGAGATTCTTAGTCTCGGTACGAGTACCAAACTCAGCTGCACCAAACTTGCGAACACTCACGTTCACATCAAAGCGCATGTTGCCATGGTACAGATCGACTTCACTAACCTTGGCATAACGCATGAGATTATACAGTTCTTGAGCGTAGGCTTTGGCTTGGGCGGCGTTGCGCATATCTGGTTCGCTGACGATTTCGAGCAATGGCGTACCGGCGCGATTGAGGTCGACCAAGGAGTAGTCGGCTCCTACCGGGTGCGTCAACTTACCAGCGTCTTCTTCCATATGGGCACGAGTTACGCCGACAACAAAGCTCTTGCCATCGAGCGGCACGTCAATCTTACCTTCACCGACAATGGGCAGGTCGAACTGCGTGATTTGATAGCCTTTTGGAAGATCAGGGTAAAAATAGTTTTTGCGATCAAAGTTGGTAACGCGACCAATCTCGCCGTTGAGGGCTAGCCCCGCACGGATACCAAGATTCACAGCTTCAGCATTGAGTACTGGCAAGGTGCCGGGCATACCAAGACAAACTGGACAGATGCGAGTGTTGGGCTCGGCGCCGCGAGCATTATTATCACAACCACAGAACAGTTTAGTTTGCGTGGCGAGCTGGACATGACACTCGATGCCGATAACTACTTCGTAAGAATCAATGATTTCTTGACTAATCATAATCCACCATCCAGATCTTTAATGGCTCGCTCAAAAGCATTGATCGACTGCTTAACTTGGCTTGGCACCAGATCAAAACCAACTTCGTGAGCTAACGCATTACGCAGCTTGTGAGCCGCCCAGACATCATTACGACGACTAAACTCACGATTCGCACTGCGCATGCGCTCACCCATGGTATCGCCGCGATAGCCCTTCCCCTGCAATACATAATCAAGCAGCTTGTCGGCTTCCATGACGGCCTGACGCAAGCCATTGCCGCCCTGGGTCATGAGACCCTGGATGACGCTCCAGCGGCTCTGAACGGTCTTGGGGTTGAACTTAACCGTCGGTTTACCAGTGGGCTTGGCCTTGCTCTTGGCGGTATTAGCCCCACCACTAACTACGGCCAGCAACAATACGCCAAGAACTAAACTAATGATAAGAGCAGCAATCACGATGTAGCCTCCGATAGTTGCTGGGCAGCATTGAGCACCACTGCTTCATTCTTTTGCGCACCAATTATCTGAATACCAACGGGCAGCTTACCAGCCCAGCCAGCGGGCATACTAACAACGGGCAGCCCGGCCAGGCTTGGGGCGACGGTCATAATATCGCCAAGATACATGGCTACTGGGTCTTCCTCGTTTGACCCCAAATCGAATGGCAAGGTTGGCGCAACGGGCCCGATGAGCACATCATACTGCTCAAAGGCTTTATTGAATTCATCAACAAGCTTAGTGCGGACCTTCTGAGCTTGCTTGTAATAGGCGTCGTAATAGCCACTACTGAGCATATAGGTTCCGATTAGGATTCGGCGCTTAGCCTCAGCATTAAAGCCTTCATCGCGAGTTCGTAAGTACAGCTCATCGAGTTTTTTAGCGTCCTTGGCGTGATGTCCAAACTTTACTCCGTCATAACGACTTAAGTTACTGCTGACTTCGGCCGGCATAATAATGTAATAAGCAGCCAAGGCTAGCTCGAGCGATGGCAGGCTAACTTCTTCGACGGTGTTGCCAGCTGTCTTAAATGCATCAATGGCCGATTCGATCTGCTCACGAACCTCAGTCACCACACCTTCACCAAGATATTCTTTTACAACACCAATTTTGAGTGGCTTAGTTTGAATGTCAGTATAACTATCTCCGCTTCGATCAATGGTCGTGCCGTCCTTGGCATCCTTACCCGCAATAACGTCGAGAACCAGAGCTGCATCCTCAACAGATCGCGCCAAAGGCCCAATCACATCGGTACTACTGATCATTGAGATGACACCGTAACGACTCACTAAGCCGTAGGTTGGTTTAATGCCGACCACGCCGCAGAAGCTGGCTGGCTGACGAATACTGCCGCCAGTATCGGTACCGAGTGCAAAGCTTGCAAGTCCGAGTGCAACAGCCGCTGCTGAACCACCACTACTACCGCCGGGAACTTTGGTAAGATCATGCGGATTCTTAGTTGAGCCAAAGTCGCTATGCTCGGTGCTGCTGCCATGACCAAATGAATCCATATTGGTCTTAGCAACCAGAATACCGCCGGCACTATTCAGCGCTCGGGTAGCAGTCGATTCATAAGGTGCATCAAAGGGCTCAAGAATCTTGCTAGCAGCCGTAGTATGGGTGCGCACTGTCAGAAAATTATCTTTAGCAATATAAGGAATGCCCAGTAATGGCTCTTTCGCTATATCCTCAGCATACTGCGGATCCGCGATGATCCTGTCCATCTCTTCAGCCTGAGCTAAAGCCCTGGGATTGAGCTCCAAAATGGCATGATAATCTTCATTGGCAGCAATGGCATCGAGCGATTCTTGAACCAGTGAAGCAACGCTTATCTTCTTAGCTTTAACATCGGCAACAAGTTCAGCGATGGGGCGGGTAATATTACTCATTACAGCACCCTCGGTACTTTAATGTAGCCATCTTGCTGAGCAGGTGCATTAGAAAGGAGTAGATCGCGCGGAATGGTGTCGGGATTTACTTCATCGGCTCGGAATGCATCCTTAAGCCCAGTTACCTGGAAAGTTGGCTCAACACCCGTAACATCTACCGATTGTAAGGCCTCAACAAAACCAACAATGGAGCTAAGCTCCTTGGTCATAACGTCAACTTCTTGGTCGCTCAAGCCAATACTCGAGAGCTTGGCGAGCTTCTTTACGGTGTCTTTGGTGATATCTGCCATATGCAGTCATTATAGCAGGCCCTGACAGATGTGGCGAGTAAGTATATCATTGAAAAAAGTGTCATTTTACGTTAAAGTTGCGTGGATCTCCAACCTCTACCAAGAAGGGAGATAGTAATGGATGCACTACCCCGTCCCAAGCGTAAGCCTATCTCCCCCATAGCCCTCATCCGGGTTTATGAAGAGATGGAAAAGGAGCTCCCGGACAGTATTCGTCGAGCTGATCGCATGGCCCATCTGCTATGTAAGCCGCTCGAAGAAGTACTTGATGCTGCCCGCGCCTGCGGGATACGTGTCGAAGAAGAAAACCCGGCCTTCCACATCGACCTGGCCATCGACATCATCTGCGAGCTTTACAACCTCGACCAGGTGCGCAGTGTCGAACGACGCGTCCCCAGCGTGAGCGAATATCGCTACGCCACCTTCATCGACCGCAGCGGTCCCTATCCCACCTACCGCAAGGGTCCATTTGAGGCAGGGCACATCGCCGAACCTCTTGGAATGAGGGGAAACTGGGAAATCCAACGGGTCATCACCGCTGCCCTGAACATTGGCATCATCAGCAACACCTACACCGGCCGACAGGCATCATCATCTCACAGGAGCTGGAACGCCATGCCCAAGACTAAGCGTCCAAGAGTTACGCCCGGGAGCTCACCGAACTTCACCATTCCGGGCTACCGACTCATCTTCGAAGCATCGAATGGGTTCAGCTACCACCTGGTACGCGACGAGCCCATCTTCGAGGAAGATCCCCTGGAAAGCCGACGCTTCAGCGACGGCCAGGTCAGCAAGCAGGGATCTCGAGGCGGCACCGATGCCAGTCACGAGCTCGGCTGTCGCATCAGCAACATCAGCGCCGCTGACCGAGTCATGCTCAACAGCCGCAACGTCGCCATCGTCACTATCCGCCAGGGTGCCAGCCACAAGACCACCCTGATGGAAGTGGGCCAAGTCATCGACCAGTTCGTCAGCGAACAACGTCAATCAAACCCCTGAAGGGCCTCGCCCCTCGGGGGTGAGTGCTTTTTAGAGGCTTTTTAAAAAGCTGGCAACTTCTTTAATAGGCTTTATTTGCAAATATGTTTTATGATCATCGGCTTCATTCATTTCAGCTCGTGTTTCGGTATAACCATCGGGAATAAAGATTGGATCAAAGCCAAAATCTTCTGGACCGCGTGGATGTTCAGGCACGGTTCCAGCAAGCTGACTCTGGAAAATCTTCACATTCTCTCCATCGTAATACGCCATCGTTCCACGAGCGACAACTGACCTATCGTCAAAGGGATCAAGCAGACGGCATATCTTTTCAAGACCGAGTTCGTCAAGAAAATGGCGTATAAACGTACCGGGGAGCCTACCAAATGCAATAAAATCCACAGAGACATCATCCACAAGTACTGGACGTTTCAGAATCTCGTATGCAGCTCTGACTTTATGCTCAATAACTTCTCGTGGATCAAGCGACTGAATCTCTTCTACATCAACTTTATGATGATCAATCTCGACACCCAACAGTTTCTCTAGATATTCTGCCTTCTTAGCGTTACCTGTAATAAAAGTTGCTCTCATCATGCTCCTGTAATCTTATGAAATTCAGCTTCGTCGACAATGGTTACGTCAAGTTTTTCGGCTTTGGTAAGCTTACTTCCTGCTTCTTCGCCAGCAAGCACATAGGTGGTTTTGGCCGAGACGCTCGATGATGTTTTGCCGCCAAGCGATTCGATGATGGCGCTCGCCTCATCACGACCGAGCGTTGGCAACGTGCCAGTCAGCACCCACGTTGTGCCTTCGAGCTTACCGCCAACTGGTGAGTCGTCATCTTTAATAACAACACCAGCTTTTATGAAGTCATCGACGAGTTTTTGGTTCTTATCGTTAGCAAGCCAGGTTGATACACTAGCGGCAACCACATCACCGACGCCTTCGATTAAAGCTAACTCATTCTCCTCAGCATTTAAGAACTTTTTAATGTTCTTAAAGTGTTTGGCCATATCAGCAGCAGTTTTGGCTCCGACATGCCTGATTCCCA
>CAYPFI010000028.1:0-7470 GCA_964410005.1 uncultured Candidatus Saccharibacteria bacterium
CTCCGTATACTGGTAGCTGGTTTTGAGTTGTTTCTGAAGGAGCGCTTCAAGCGCTTCAAAGTTTTTAGTGTAGTTATCCTTTAGCAAATTATAAAGACTATCCTGATCATAGGCAGGCAGTTTAGATGTCAAGCAACCCTGAGATATGACTGAGGAATAGGCCTGTATGTCGTTGCTATATATGGGAGCTACATCTCTTAGTGCCATCCCTACTCCGCACGTACCTGCAAAAAGATCTAATACAGCGCCGTCGCTAGCCCGACTATCTATAATTAGCTTTCGAATTTTGGGAAGAAGTTCTCTTTTTGATCCCATGTATTTGATAATATGAGTGTAAAGATCAGTTTTTAAATGCATATTATAATACTACATCTCAATACTGAAAAAAGATAGGCATAAGCTGTATAAAACGAGTAAGCCCCCGCAGGGGCTCTCGGTACTGGGTAGTACGTTGAGTCCCCGCGGGGGCGGTGCGTCACTTGCGACGCTTGCGCTTGCGGGACTTGCGCCGACGACGTCTGCTGTTGACGTGGCGGCCGGTGCTTGGTGGGGCCTTCGGCCGCTTCGGCCGGAAGTGCAGCGGTTCGATCAGGGCCGTTGGCAGTGGCGCCGGGTAGAAGTGGCGCGGCATGATGGGCGGCGGAACCGACTGAGGCGGCTTGGGGGTCGTCACCAGGGCGTGGATGGTGCCCAGGATCACGATGACGACGAGCATCCATTGCCACAAGGGCATGATGGACATCATGGAGCTCATCGGAGCAGCCGAGCGAGGGTCGCGTTGACGAATCGCTGGACGGTTCGCACCGCCTCACGATCCGGGCTGGGACCCTCGCCGCGGATGAGCCGGATGATGGTGTTGGCGCGGGGACCGTTGACGATGTTGTCCAGCGTCACCATGTTGATGATCGGGAGCTCGGGAAGAGCGCCGCCGAAGCAGCGATCTTCGTGGCAGATGATCTGGTAGTCCAGCGACAGCTGGGTGGCTGCTTCGCTGCCAGGGTTCTGGAACGTGCGCTGCAGCGCCTCCATGATGCCGACCACTGCGATAGCGATGGGCATTGCCGGAGCGCTGTTGTACGAGACCCCTTGCGCTTTCAGTTCGCGGATCAGACCTGGCTCGTCGAGCCAGTGATCCTCCAAGAGCTGGGTTCGTTGCAGCCCAGGAAGATCCTTGAAGCTGGCGTAAAGGGTGGTTGGTGCTTCCATGTACTCCTCTCCTTGAGAGGTATCTTCGGGTGGTTACCAGCGCTTGGAGAACACGGTGGCGTGTGCTCCAAAGATGTTTGGCGGGTCGAACAAGACAGGCAGGTACCGGGCGAGCACGCTGAGGCGCACCCAGTGATGGTTGACGTTGGTTCCGGTCTCATTCTTGGGATCGATCGTTCTCCGTATCACCAGCATGTCTCTGCGCAGTTGTTGGGTCTGAGCTAGGTCTACGAAGCTGTCGAGAGAGATGGATAGCGGAAGATCGGTACGGAACGTGTCGACCGGCGTGCAGGATCGCAGGATCTTGATGCCGGGCCACGTCGGGTTCTGATGGGCCATGTGCATGAACAGCATCATGATCTGGAAGGACTCCAGGCCGCCCGGTGCCAGCAGAATGGTCTCTGGCACGAGCGGTTCGTTTCGATCTTGGGGCGGGATAGGCTGAAACACGGTAGATCCTCCGACCTCAGGGTGAGTAGCGCTTCATCAGCGCGGTTAGGAATCGTTCGTAAACCTCGGCCACATGTGGATCGAAGTTGTGGAAGACGGTCTTGAGTGTCTCGTGCAGGCAAACTTCGCGCTGCATGATCACCAGATCGCCAAGGGTGGGGAAGTCGCCGTTTAGCTGCATGCAAATGGTAAAGCATGCAACCTCGACGGCTGTCACCTCTCGCGAATCGGTAATCCCTACCACCTTACAAAGGTGGTGAATGGTCGGCGAGTCCATAACAGTCTCCAGATTTACAGGTACGTCCGACATAACACCTCCTTAGGTGTGCGGGAACGGAATGGATATATTTAAGCATAAAATTGGCTTCTTGTAAACGAAAAGCTCCCGAAGGAGCTCTCGGTATTGCTGAGAACTCCTTCGGGATGTGAGGGACGGGCGGACGGTGAGCTGTGAGGCTCAGGAGATGTGGTAGTAGAGCACGTTGCGGAGCTGGATGAGCCGCTGCTGATCGATGGGGCTCCAGTCCGGACAGGCCCGCCGCATGGGGCTTGGCTCTGCCGTCTGGGTCAGCGTCGGCTCGTCCATGGTGTCGCAGAGGCGGCTGGCGGTCAGCGGCCGGCGCATGTGCCGCCGCAGCCGACGCAGCTCCGGGTACGACTTGCGTCGCCGAGAGCAGGCGATGGCGTGCTTCAGCTTGTCCAGGGCGATCAGCGCCTCGATGGCGTGCTTGTCGTCCATGAAGCAGGCGCTGACGATCCGGGCGTCGAGCACGGTGTCGGGCTTGAGGTGATCCAGGTCGGGGACATGGATCTGGGGCGGGTGGATGGGAGGTGCGTCCGTCATGAGGTTCCTTTCGACGGCTCGTGTTGCGGATTGGCTTATTATAAGGAGAATCTGACTAAAAATCAAGCATCATAACGAGAAACCCCCTGCTGGGGTCCTCGTGCCGTAGCACTTAATGAGAACCCCAACAGGGGGAGAGAACGCGGTGGCCGCGCCCTAGTTCTGCTTGTCGCGGACGCGCAGGGCGTACCGCTCCAGCAGGATGACGGCCTCGGGGCTGAGCTGCGTCGGCTTCCGATCCCGAGCCTGCTGGAGCAGGAGCGGGTCCTCGAGGACGCAGATGAGGGTGTGGAGGTCGATGACGTGGGCCCGGCTGATCGGGCCGTCGGACCAGCTGGTGCGCATCGGGCGCCACACCATGGAGGGGTGGACGTCGAGCTCGGCGAGGGTGGAGTTCGGGAACTCCTTGCGCTGTTCGACGATGGCGTTGGCGATGGCCTTGAGGCCGACGCAGATCAGCGTCGACGCTTCCGGACCGTGGCCGAACTCGCGGAGGTGGGCCTCCGCGGTGCTGCCGTCGAGCCACAGCGCGGTGTCGGCCTCGGCCTCGAGCGTTCCTGCCCAGGGCAGGGTGGTGATGGTGGGCATGGACATGTGGGTGCTCCCTGAAGGGGTTGCGGTTGGGATGCCTCCCAATCTACACCTTTTACTCATAAAAGTCAAGCATAAACGAAATCATCCCCGCCAGGACGATCGCGGCACCGAAGTGCTCTGATGGTCCCCGCGGGGATCAGTTGTGGAGGTGGGTGCGCAGCCGGTCGAGGAAGACACGGGCGGGCTTGACCGCCTTGAGGCTCAGGTCGCAGAGGTTGTGCGGGTCGCGGAGATCGTATCCGCGGGCTTCACTCAGCAGCTTGGTGTCGCGGAGCACCCTCTCGAAGTCCTCAGCCCGGATGGTGGGCGCCAGCCCACTCATGGCGGTGGGGCTTTCCGAGCTGAAGGTGATGTCAGCCAGGTAGGTATCGGCGTGCTGACCGCGAGCGGCGCGTGCCGCCCAGCCCACGCCCCTCCAGGCGCTCAGGATGAGCTTGCGCTCGGCTTCATCGCGGAAGCAGAGCGTCCGAAGGTTGGTGCGCATGGTCTGGTCGCTCAACCAGGTGTGGCTGAAGGCCTGATCGTTCTGGAAGTTGGCTTCCAGGGCATCCTGGATGCCCTGGGGAACGTCGTCGAGGCTGATGGCCCCGGCGGATGGTGCGTCCGACATGAGTGCCTCCTACGGCGTAGCGGATCGGATGTAGAATAATTTAAACATACTTACAGGTATAAAACAACATAACGAGAAAGCCTCCATGAGGCTCTCGGTACCGAGTTGGTACAGTGAGCCCCATAGAGGCGGTGGGCGGATGGGCATGGCGGGGACCTCAGACGGTCAGGCGGTCAGGACCTCGATGAGGGCCACCCGAAGTTGCTGGATGGCCCTCTCATCGGTGCCGCCGGTCCACTCGTACTGGGCGCTGTCCGGGAGACCCAGGGGCCACTCGGTGATCGCGATGACGTCTTCCGGGGTCAGCAGGCGTTCGCCGTCGACGGTGTGGACTTCGAAGTCGCGCAGACGGTCCATGTTGGGGTGGTGCTCCTCCATCCCGTCGTTGGAGATGATGACCAGGCTCACCAGGCGTCGGTAGGCACGCGTGGTGCTGAGGATGCTGGTGTCGGTGAGGAACAGGCCGCGGATCTTGTCCGGCGTCAGGGGTTCGTTTCGGTCTAGCTCGGTGGTGGACATTGGTGCGCTCCAATCAGGGGCGATAGGGAGTATCAAGCTAATTTAACCATGTTTTGCGACATAGGGCAATAGAAAGGAGGGGTAGTATGTGTTACAATACCTCCATGGAAGAAAAGACCGAGTCGCTCGGCAATTATGCATTCATCGATAGTCAAAACCTCAACCTCTCCATTCGCGAAATGGGGTGGCCGCTCGATCATAAACGATTCCGCGCCTACCTCGAAGAGAATTATAATGTGGTGAAGGCCTATATCTTTGTGGGCTTTATTGAGGGCCATGAAGATCTTTACAACACGCTAGAGGCCGCTGGCTTTGTGTGTATTTACAAGCCAACTATCGAGCACAAGGACGGCACGACCAAGGGCAACTGTGACGCCGAGCTCGTACTGCAAGCCATGATTGATTACGATAAGTATGATCAAGCTGTGGTGATCAGTGGTGATGGTGACTTCCAATGTTTGGTAAAGTACTTTATCGAGCAAAAAAAGCTCCTCAATCTGATTATCCCCAATCGCAACAAGTACTCCGCCCTGTATAAAGAAGAAATGTTCGAGCCCTATTTACACTTTATGAACAACCTTAAAGGCACCCTCGCCTACAAGAAGAAGCGACCAAAAGCCCAGAAGAAGGCCGCCAAAGATGAAAAAGCTGAGGCGCCCGCAGAGAAGGCTGACGACCAAGATCCATTGGCCGTTCTTCATGCCGAGATTGAGAAGTACTTCGACTGGTAGTACAATAAGCATATGAAGAATGCCGTTGAGATCAAAGACCTATCAAAACAATTCGGTAATCTGACTGCCCTCAAGGATGTAAACCTGACGGTTAAAGAAGGTGAGATCTTTGGTTTTCTCGGTCCTAACGGTGCTGGTAAGACCACGGCCATTCGAGCCATGCTTAATCTCATTCATCCAACCAGTGGCTCGATTGAGATCTTGGGGTATGATTCACAAAAGGATTACAAAGAGCTCCATAGGCATATTGGCTACCTAGCGGGTGACATGAGCATGTATGATAATCTGCGCGCCGAGCAGTACATCGGTTATATGGCTAATCTGCACGGCGATGTGGAGACCGGCCAGATTGCTATTCTAGCTGGTAAGCTGCAAGCCGACCTAAAACCGCGCATCAAACACCTTTCGCGTGGTAATAAGCAGAAAATTGGCCTGATTGCCGCCATGATGCATAAACCCAAACTCCTGATTATGGATGAGCCAACTACTGGACTCGACCCCCTCATGCAGGAAGTGTTTTATGAATTACTCGCCGAGCATACCAAAAATGGCGGCACCACTTTTATGTCCAGTCATAACTTGAGCGAAGTGCAGCGTGTTTGTGATCGCGTGGCCTTTATTCGCCATGGCGAGCTTATTGAAGTCAGCAAGGTGAGTAGCTTACGCACCTCGGCTGTTCAAGAGTTTGAGGTGCGCTTCGCCGAAGATGTTCCGGAAGACATCTTCAAGGGGGTCAGGAGCGTAAATGATGTGAACGTCGAGGGCGAGGTGCTGACCTGTGTAGTAAAAGGTCACGTTAACGAGTTTTTAAAAGTTCTCAGCGGCTATGATGTGGTATCAGTTGTAAACCGTGAGCTCGAGCTCGAAGAGATATTTATGAAGTTATATGGTGAGGTAAAAGCATGAAACGTTACGCGCCACGTGGTGTGATTACCAAAACATTGTATGACCGTCGCTGGTTCTTGCTGGGCTGGTTCGTTGCTTTAGCTTTTATGGCTTGGTTTGTTGGCATCTTCTACGAAACCTTTGGACAAAGCGATATTCTCAACCAACAGCTCAAGGAGCTGCCGCCATCGTTACGCAGTATTGCTGGCGTAAGTGACAACTTTAACACCGTAGCCGGATATTATGGAGCCCAAATCTTTGGTAAAACCATGCCGATTATCGCCGCCATCCTAGGAATAACCCTAGGTACTAGTTTGGCTGCCGAAGAGGAGGCTGGCACCCTCCAGACACTACTGGCTGCGCCGATTAGTCGAACTCGAGTATTGCTGAGCAAGGCGGTAGCCAGTATAGCCATTGTCGGCGTAATTATTGCCGGATTAAGTATCGGGCTATATATAAGTCTCTTGCAACAAGGTCTATCATTGGACGCTGGACGCGTGGCTCAGGGAGTGGTCAACGTCTGGTTGTTTGCCATCTTCTTCTTTTGTCTTACGTATGCCGTTGGGGCTATCTGGGGCAAACGTAGCCTGGCCATAGCCGTGGGTAGCTTAGTGGCGGTCAGTGGTTATCTGCTCAACACTATGGCAGCAGGGGTTGAAGCGCTCAAGCCCTACGATAAACTATCGGCCTACTATTACTACGGTTCAGAGAATGTGCTCGAAAAAGGTTTACATCTTGGCAATTTCGCTCTGCTTGGGTTATTCTCATTAATTTTACTCATAATTGGCGGTGTCATCTTTGCCCGCCGCAATATTGCTGCTGCCTAAATCATAAAGGTCTGTCTAGGACCGGGACCCCGGAGGGCCCCGGTCCTGAGTTGGGCGAGGGGCTAGTTGTCGTCGAGCGAATCCTGGTAGTCCGGACCGTAGCCCTCCATGCCTTGCAAGAAGGGCGGTTCGGCGCAGGTCACCACGAACGCATCGTCTTCTTCGACGATCACCTTGGTCCAGAGCTCCCGCTCAGTGCCCTTGACGATACGATCGCCACTGGGCGTCCGGCGGATTTCGGCCTTGTAGCGACATTCGTCCGAGCGACCGAAGATGGTGAAGACGACGGTTCGCTTGACCGGGTCGACGCTGAGGATGGTCACACTGCCGCCAAAGGTTCCTTCGGTGTTGGCGACGAGCTCCTGGCTGCGCTTCTGTCGACGAGTCTTGTCGGCAGCTTCTTGGCGCTGCCATTCGTTGTACTCCCGAAGCGCAGTGGCATCTTCGGCTCGTTCGATCTGGTTGTCGTGTTCATCCCAGCTGAGAAGCAGCGCCATGAAGGCGAAGACCGCCAACAGAAAGCAGAAGATCCGGAGGTCCTTCTTGAGCTTGAGCCGTGAGCTGGTGGCGAGGATGCCTAGTACGACCATGGCGATCCCGAAGAGGATGGCGCTGAGGACCGGCGGGATCAGCTGGTGGGCGACGTAGCGACCCAACCATGAGCCGGTGATGATTGCCACGACGAGGGCAATCAGCCAGCCAATGATCTTGAGGATGTGCGTCTTAGGTGCTTCTGTTGAGGGTTTTTCGGTGGTGCTCATAACGAGACCTTTCTCGGAGTACAGAGATAGCTTATTATTGCAC
>CAYPFI010000029.1:0-7424 GCA_964410005.1 uncultured Candidatus Saccharibacteria bacterium
AAGCCAGCGTCCAATTCTCGGCTGGCCAGCGCTTAGCGTATTCCAACTGTTGGATAAACGACTCTACCGACAAGTAATCATCTTTATCACGAGCCTTTTTTATCTCAACAGGAAAGCGCCATGGGTAAAACTCATCGGGCTTGGTACTCTCCCAGATTGGTCCGCGATCCTCGTACATCTCCCCTATTACTACCGACTCACCACCAATCGATTTAACTTTGGTGAGATAGTAAAAGACAGTGTCGCCAGGCTTTACATCCAACGCACTCTTGCGGCGACGGGTCTTCATACCGGCTACATCAAAGCCACGAGCCCGACTGGTCTCAAAATTATCCTGCGAACTTACGAGCAGCCAATGAGTCATGCCCTACTCCCACTTAAAGACGCGAACGGCGATGATAAAGGCGATGATAGCCCAAATAACGAGTCCAAGAATATCGCCACGAACCATCCACAATGTCGCACCTTCGTTAGCAATACGACGCAGCCCATCAGCCAGGTAAGTCAGCGGCAACACATTCGTGATCTTCTGGAGATATTCCGGGAATGATTCACGAGGAAAGAAGGTGCCGCTCAGAAATAACATCGGGAACGAGATGAGGTTAGCAACCGGAGCTGCCTGATTTTCATCCTTGGCCCAACCAGCAATGGCAAAACCAAAGGCCAAGAAGGTCACGATGCCGATAAGCGACATACTAATCATATTAAATAAGCTGCCAATCAGGTGCATATTAAAAGCAAAGACGCCAATGCCCAGAAGGATGAGCACTTGAGCAACACCAATAATCAGGCGAGTAACACTTTGAGCGCCAATAAAGTTTATGGGGTGTAATGGTGTAGCCTGCATACGGCGCAAGGCGCCACTGGTTTTAAAACTAATAAAGGCAAAGGCCACGCTAAAGATGCCGAGCTGCATGATAGTCATAGCGATGATGCCGGGCAACAAAAAGTCGATGTAGTTTAAGTTATTGGTCTTAATCCCGGTGTTCTTGAGCGCAAAGATTTGTGGCGCATTAGTAATCTTGGCGTTGTATTGGCTCATGACCTGGCCGATAATCAGGCCAGCGGTCTGACCACTCCCCGGTTTACCCTGGTTATAATACGAGGCCACAGTGCTGGGCTTCAAACCAGATGCCGCCACCGCGCCAAAGTCGGTCGGGATGACCACCTGCAGATCGATCTTACCCTTACCAAGCTGATCACGAGCATCTTGCTCGCCAACGTCGTCGATCTTGAAAGCTTTAATTTCTTTAAGAGACTTTTCAAAATTCTGGGCCACCTCGGTCTTGGAGTTATTAGTCAACGCAATATGAATGCTGCCAGTATTATCACCGGAGTTTAATAGACCAAAAATGATAACCAAGATAATGGGTATAAACATGGTAAAGAATACGGCCGTAACATTGCGGAAATACATCTTAAGGCTGGCAATTGTGAGGCTTCTAAAGGCCTGCCATTTGCGCTGCATTAGTCTCTCAGCTCCTTGCCGGTTAAATCGATAAAGACGTCCTCAAGCGTAGCCTTGGTTACCGTCTTGCGAGGCTTAAAGCCGCGCTTCAACAAATCAGCAATCAACTTCTTTGGTGTATCCATGGCCACAATCTTGCCATCGTCCATAATCGCGATACGATCACACAGTACTTCGGCCTCTTCCATGTAATGAGTAGTGATTACGACGGTGGTGCCCTTGGATTGTATCTGCTTTACAAGATCCCAAAGATTGCGACGAGCCTGCGGGTCTAGTCCAGTGGTCGGCTCATCCAGAAACACAACAACCGGCTGGTTTACGAGCGTGGTTGCAATGCTAAAGCGCTGGCGCTGTCCGCCCGACAAACTCTTGGCCTTGCTCTTAGCCTTTTCCTCTAAGTTTACTTCACGCAACAAGTGCATGGGATGGACGCTCTCGTGGTAAAGATCGCCAAACAATTTGAGGAGCTCCACGAGGCTGAGGTTATCAAAGAAGGCTGAGCTCTGTAGCTGCACACCAATCTTTTCTTTTACGGCATAAGGATCCTTAGCGACGTTGGTACCATCCACGATCACCGTGCCACTATCAATCGGACGCATGCCCTCAATCATCTCGAGTGTGGTAGTCTTACCCGCACCGTTAGGACCTAGAATGCCAAAAACCTCGCCCGGAGCCACGTCAAAACTCACGCCTTTGACGGCCTGAAAGTCGCCATAGGCTTTTTTAAGATTCTTAACTTTTAATACACTTTTTGCTTTAGCCATTAATCTAATTATACATCTGGGCCGGCAAATAGAAAGTGACTATGCTTATTATTTTTCGTTACGGCTTGAAGGTCGCACCTCAAAATATAACATTTCTACTTTTTGCTACTTAGTATCAAAAAGATACTATAACTGCAACAAAGTGGCAAAAACGAGAAAAGTGTTTTTAAGAGTCCCGGAGCCGAGATTAGTTTTAGAGTAAATGATATACAAATGTATATCCTGTTGCAGGAAAAGGTTGGAGTGTGTAGCCGGCGCCAAGACCACCCCCGCAATGAGCTTCACTACGAAGGCTTAAAGACCTCAGCCAACTTTTGTCGAATAGCCCCCAACCCTCGCTTAGGTTCTTCTTCTGGCTTAACCGTAAAGTCTCCGTGGATTTCAACGTAGTCTTCAGTCACTTCATTAAGAACACTGATGTCTCCCGACCCAACCTCGCCACTGGCATGCATCCCGTCTTGCTGTCGCTCGACCCGGAGAGTCGCTGTACCCTGTGGGCTAATGAGTGCTGCTGTGCCTTTATGCATCCAGTACTTACCCTCTGTATCAACTTCAACTGCCCAAGGTACAACGTAGCCTGGAGTGGTTCCGAGTGCCTCCACCAAATGCGCCGTGGCATGTGCTTCACGAAGTCGAGCCTGCTCTCCAGCACTAGACAAGAATTCACGATTCTCTCTTTCGATGCGCTCTGCATCAAATGGTTGATTAGCATCGTTGTGGTCTTCTTCTGGATTCGGCATGTCTTTACCTTCGCTTCTTTAACCGATTATATCATGATTGGGTAAAGCCTCTGACATAACAAAAAGCCGCTTCTGCAGCGGCTCTTGTTGGTCTAGTAGAAAGACTAGGCAGCTTTTTTGAGGATAGGAAGACCAGTACGTTCGTTCTCAACGATCTGCATACCGGCTGGAACTGCGTCCAAGCCACCTTCGGGCTTAACTTCGCGGGCGAAGAAGTAAATACGTTGGATGCGACCACCCTTGAGGGTTACGTCTTTACCGTGCAAGAAGTATTCTTGACCGCGTGAATTTGTGTGTGAAAATGCCATTGTTATGTCCCTCACTTACTTATGTAACACTCATAAGAATAATCTTATGGTTACCTGTTGTCAACCTGTTGGCGCAATTTTCTCTCGATAAAGTTCTCGAGAGGAACACTCTTATGTCTATTTTAGCCTTAGGAAAGCTATTTTTCTGGGAGCTCTTGATAGGCATTAATAAGGACTGCCTGGGGATCAATGGAGACAAATTGGCTACTGTTTCCAGGGCCACGCCGAAGAGTAAATGGGAATCGACTTATATCTATATGGAGGTGTGGGGCCGTATTTTGGGCGCAAGCACCCGAGCCAACGAGAGCAAAACTATCCCCTGTTTCCACCGTATCACCGACTGAGACTGTAATCGTACCTGGCTTAAGGTGGGCATAATAGTAGTAGAAGCCATCTGCCCCGTAAATCGTAACACCGGGGAAGTGGCGCACATCACAAGCGTCATAACTACGGACTGCCACCACCTCTCCGCCCTTGGCCGCTAGAACTCCAGTGTTTTCAGGCACATGAATATCGGCCGCGGCGTAGTGATGATGGTAACTTACCGGCAAAGCACTATCCCATACTAACGTCTCGTTATTAAAAGATGTTCCGGCTTGTATCTTCTCTTTTGTAGTTGCTAAAGGGAAAACAAAATCATTAGCCAAACGAAGCTGAGCGTTATGTGCATCAAAGCGTATTTGCGCCAACAGACCAAGTACACCAAGATACAAGAAGACTATACAACTTATAAGTATGGTCCTCTTTCGGGGATTTTTCCCTTCTTTTGCGGCTTGCATCAGTATGCCTGCCAAACAGATCCACGTCAGCAGCTCTAGCAGCGAGCTTGTGCTCGTGACGAGCTGCTGGATGAGTAAGTAGCCTCCCGTTACAGAAAGGGCCTGGGTGAGCTTGTTATGGCGCGTACGAATAGCCGCCCAGACTGTCACGGCCAACAATAGCAGATATGACACCCCTGCTATCCAACCATATTCTAAGAAGCGGTCGAGAAGCAGGTTATGTGAGTTCTCGGGAACTTTCTGGTCGATAGCAACGGTATGCAAAATACTTTCTGGCATCTCATAGTAGTCGGTTATGACCGTATTGAGACCGCCCGGTCCAAGACCCCACGGCGGCATTATCGCCAAGTACTTACTACTGTGTGTAACTAGATCCGCCCGATAACTAACGCCAAATTGAGCCCGATCAAGTGAAAGCACGCGCGGAGCGGCATAAAAACCGGCCAAAATCACACAAATAGTGGCTACCCCTATGGCAAGCCAGGAGCTCTGCTTTGATAGCTGCACCTTAGAGCGATACTGCAGTACTGCGCATACAGCCCATACCGGCAGCAGGTAAATAACAGCTCGGGTTCTTGTCAGCAGTATTGCCGTAATCAAAGTCGTATACCCCAAGAGCATGTAGCGCCACTTATCGCCGTAAGAAATAAATAGGCTCGTTACTAGACCAGCGCCCAATAATACCGCCAAGATATCGGGCTGTAATACAAGCCCATAGAGACGCTCACTATTAATAAGGCTACGCATGTTAAATAGGATAGATAAGATACCAAGGGCCACCATGGCCCAGTAGAAGTAGTCGAGAAGCTCTACTCGCAACTTACGAGCCACGAGTAGTCCGGTAGCCATACAGCAAGTTAATATCCACGTTCCAATATAAAGATTTTGCACACCAAAAAATACAAACTTCCAGTTGCCCGACAGCAAAGTTGTCGATAAAAGACCATACCAGAAAATCACCATCGGCATAAACCACGTGTAATTTATATTCTCGTTTACCGGCTTGCGATTTACGGCCAGATCAACACACAGGAGTATGGTGATTATCCATATAAGAATTGCATGGGCGTGAGCCAGTAAAGGCCAGGGGATTATACCCAAGAAAGGAATTATGAGCACCAAAAAAGCCGCAAAGCTCCAGATGAGTTTGCGGCTTAATTTGAGAGTCACTAGCGGACGCAGGCTCGGTTCTGAGCGGCGACAGCAAAGCGAACTTGATCGCGGTCATTGCTACCGGCAAACTTATTAGATGCGTAAAGTGCATACCAGGTACAGTTTCCAACGGTCTTGTCTTTAGAAGCAAGCCCGTAGTAAGACTGCAGCAGGTAGACGGAGTTAGCTGTTCCAGAACCGAAGACACCATCAGTAGCTGCACTTTTCTTCATGAATCCAGTGTTCTTTAAGCCAGTCTGAAGAACCTTTACACAAGCACCCTTACTGCCCTGCTTGAGCGTAGGTGCTGAATGGTATTTATCGAATCGTGATACGCCGCAACCGCTCTGAGGCCAGCTACCCGCAAAACTCATGGTTACAACCATCACGCCAATGACGGCAACGAGTACGGCGCCCGCAGCAATAAGCCAAGGATTAACTTTCTTCGATTTTTTAAGTGCTGGTTTCTTTTTCGCAGGTGATTTTTTCTTAGCAGCGGTTGCCATATTGAGCTTCCTTTTGGATTAATTTACTTCTTATGCTTAAGGTTAGTGAATTATCCTGATGGTGTCAACTTTCTGCACCAAAAAACCGCCTTGCGGCGGCTGTTTTGGACTTAGAATGAACTAAATTAGAAGCGGTCGGTCTTTGGACGTGCTTCGTTGACGGTCAGTGGGCGACCACCTTCGTCTTTACCATTCATGGCTTCGACAGCGGCATCAGCAGCTGCGTCGTCGTTGAATTCTACGAATCCAAAACCCTTGCTACGGTTTGTTTCACGGTCCATGATGACAGTTGCTGAAGCAACCTCACCAAAGCTCGCAAACATTTCTGCTAGGATTTCGTTAGTTGTGCTGTAAGGTAAGTTCCCTACAAATAGTTTTTTTGCCATAAAAAGTTGGCTCCTTCTTCTCGTTCTAGCCAACTCACGCGGGACAAGAGACGAAATAATTAATACTTGGACACAGCCATTATACCCTGATTACAGTCGATCGGCAATGATAGCCGTATGTAAAAGCAACCAAAGGACGTAATAACTGATGGCCAGACCGAGGAATCCGATGATGCCACTCAAGATTCCGGCGAAACTAAGGCTGCCCAAAATGAACTGTTCGATAAGCCCAAACCAAAAGGGAAAGCCCACTCGCCACATCACTTGAAGGGCAATAATGAGCCCAATGGCAGCAGCAATGCGGATGCCCACCCAACTAAATTGCTTACTGCTGAGCGAGGTATTGGTGTAGTCTCGATTAATCGCGACCTCATCCATTACGGTGCTCCCGCTATTGCGAATGGCGGCATAAACCGCGAAGGTGCACAGCCCAACAATAGCCCAGAAGGTTACAATGACTGCTGTTTGAACAAACTGAATCTCATTGATCGTAGCTAATTGCGCCTTAAAGGAGTCGCCGACTTGGCCGAGGGATACGGCCTGTGAGCCTACCAAGCGTTGCAGTAAAACGTTACGATAGACGATTAAAATACTAAACGCGGCCAGCAATAAGCACCAAAAGGTTTGTGTCTGAGTTGGCGCAAGGAAATCGCGCAGCGTTTTCTTATCCATAAGCATTATTATAGAGACTCTCTTATTTAGTTACAACGCGGTGTACCACAGCGACGATGGCGACCACCGCCAATATCACCGACACAATAAACAGAATACCTGCCAAATCGAAACTCCAGGCTGGTCCAGTCACCTGATAGGTATACTTAGCGACGTCCGGCAATTCAACCTTTGGCGCCGACTGACCTTGAGCCGCAATGTAAGCCGCCACACACTGAGACTGGCGAATTGAGTCGACGCCACGCTTGTCACACGAAGCCTGAGCCGCGGCATACACCGCACTGGAATTGCTAGCCTTAGCCTTGGCCTCGGCTACAGCTCGGTTATAACTACCGGTAAGCACATACTTTACATTGACTTTCATATGAGTCGAGGCAAAGGCCTTGAGTTTGATCATCTCATTGGTTGTATCAGTACCCGCCTCATCCTTGGCCACAATCGCTTTGGCTTGGTTAACGGCATTTTGTCGATTTTGCACCAATAGCACACCAGCACCGACCGCCAGAGTCATAGCAAGGATAAAGAGAAGTGCACCATAACGTTTTTTCATACATCTATGATACCAAACATAATAGCTCTCTGGAGGGATCTAAAATGCTTACGGATAAGAAATTTGAAAAAAGTTTGAAAATTTAAGATTATTTTAATT
>CAYPFI010000030.1:0-7396 GCA_964410005.1 uncultured Candidatus Saccharibacteria bacterium
TATTAACTATGTTGGTGCTGCGACCATTCTTTGGCGTGCCATCGATCGCCGGCGCTTTAATTGAGATTAGTTTTGAGGGAGGGCACGGCACATCAGCTGGTCTGGCGCCAGTCTTTGACAAGCTGGGCTGGTCAGCAGGGACTGATCTAGCTCTGGCCCTGGCGACTCTAAGTATCTTTGCGGCAATTATCTCTGGTATGCTTATCGTGAATTGGCATCAGCGCAAGCATGGGGTGGTGCTGGATGAGGTAGAGGAGAAGAAGCAGGAGCGCCAGCGTATTCGAAGCGGCTATAGCTTTAGTCGCCTCGGAGAGCGAATCTCGACGACGCCGCTCATGGTGTTCCGAAGTATTGTGGCCTATGCTGCCGCCATCTTGATCGGCTGGCTTATGTACCAGGGCTTGATTTGGCTCGAGGCTGTTACCCTCGATAAGATTACCGATCTACGATTTATGCCCTATGTCCCGTTCTTCCCGCTGGCTATGGTGGGTGGTCTCGTTGTGCAGCTGATTCTACGTAAGACGGGTAAACAACACTGGATTAGCCGTCGTGTCGTAGAGATTATTGGCTCGATTGCCCTGGACGTGTTGATTATGAGCGCCGTAGCTACGGTCTCATTGTCGGTGGTGGCAACTTATTGGCAAACATTTATCATCCTTGGCTTGGCGGGCATTGCCTGGATTCTATTCGCATTCTTTTGGCTGGCACCTCGGATGTTTCCGGCGCATTGGTTTGAAAAAGGCCTGACTAATATTGGTCAGTCTATGGGCACGACAGCCACTGGGTTTATGTTTCAGCGCCTCATCGACCCATCCAATCACACCAGTAGTCGCGAGAGCTTTGCATACAAACAACTTGTCTTTGAGCCATTTATGGGCGGGGGAATCATCACGGCTACATCACTCGTAGTAATTTCCGAATTAGGGCTGGGCTTTGCACTTATTAGCGCCATTATTATCTTGATATTCTGGCTCATCCTGGGCTTTTATCTGGGAAGGAAGCCCAAGCTATGATGTATAAGAAATTCTGGCCCTGGGTATCAGGAATTATTGTACTAATTGCGACGTTTGCTGTCTGGGTGCCGAGCTTGGCAGTCAGCAAACTTACTATCTACTCGCTTTTTCCACTGTTCGGCCTTCTGGCCTGGAGCCTAATGTGGACACATTACGTCAATGGGGCTCTCGCCGTACGATATGGAATGGAGCGCAGTCGTCTCTACAAGACGGTAAGTGAGATCATTGTCTTCTTCTGCTTGTGGTTACATCCAGGACTGCTTATTTACCAGTTGTCGGTGGATAATAGTACCATCATCGAGTATGTAGGCCAGCGTAATGCTGTGTTCATCCTGGGAGCTTTTGCGGCTTGGCTGGCCTTTCTTTCATATGACATTCTTGTGCGATTCAAGAACCGGCCATTCTGGAAAAAGAATTGGATATGGGTGAGCGTCACCCAAGCTTTGGCTATGGGCATTATTTATCTCCATGCCATAAAGTTCGGTCGGCATATTCAAGTAAGTTGGTTCAAAGTGTATTGGGCTGTATTGGGTCTTGTCTTGATACCGTGCATGCTGTACCTGCTCTGGATGGAGCTGCCTGACGGGAACAAATTAAAAGAAAGGGGACGAAGCCTTATGAAGAACAAGAAACTATTGGTAGTTATTGGCATAATCGCCGCGTTGGCAGTTGGGGCCGGGGCGTATGTTGCAATGAGTAATGATGAAAAAACGGTTCGGCCGCCAACGACATCAACCAGTCAATCAACGAGCCAAGGTTCAGCCTCTCAGGCTACTGATAGCTCGGCCAAAACTATTACGCTCGCCCAAGTTCAGGCCAATAATGGTCAAAATGGTAATAAGTGTTGGGTGATTGTAGACACGACGGTATATCAAATCAGCGGCTTCGCTCAATGGGTTGACGGCGTGCATACATCATCGGGTGGCAAGGCTCGCTGTGGTAAGGACGAGACTGATGTTATTGGTGATTCGCCCCATGGCCGCTCAGTGCTCAGATTGCTGACTGTTGTTGGGTCAACGCAAAACTAGTTAGCTGGGCGGCGACCAACCAGGCGGTACAGTCCAAGGAGAACCATCGCACCAACCAGGGCAACGATAAAGCTCATGATGTTAAAGCCCGTCACGCCAGAGCCTCCTAGAGATTGACTGATCATGCCGCCAATAAAAGCACCTACGATGCCAATAAGGATGTTGGCGATGGCGCCAAATTGTCCATCGGTTTTGGTGAGCATCGAAGCTATCCAGCCGACCAGAGCACCAAAGATAATCCATGTCAGTATATTCATAGAGCCTCCATTGTTTATATCGACAGTATCTTCTTTTTGGTAAAACTCGGCTGTTATTTTCTTCACACTCCTTCCTGCTATAATAAACATAAGAGGAGTTAGAGAAAATGCCACGTAAGCCTACAGTTGGGGGAGATGCCGGAACTTGGGGAACCCTCCTGAATGAGTATCTTGATGTATCGATTGATACTGACGGTACACTTAGGAGCGCAGCTGTCTCGACGGCTGGAGCAGAGGTAACCAGTAATAAGGATACTGACGGTACACTTGCCGCCAACAGCGATACCAAGTACCCCAGCCAAAAAGCAGTCAAAACCTATGCCGACACCAAGGTTAGCGCCTCCGGTGCAGCCACACTCAGTAATAAGCGCATTACTCGTCGTGTAGTAGCCGTCACACAAAGCGCCACTCCCAGTATTAACACCGATAGCACCGATGTTGCTTCGATAACTGGGTTAGCGCAAGCCATAACTTCAGTCAGTGTTAGCGGCACGCCGATTGATGGTGATCTCCTCATGGTTCGTATTACCGATAATGGATCAGCACGAGCAATTGCCTGGGGCGGGTCTTTCGAGGCTAGTACAGTTGCCCTGCCGACCACCACCGTGGCATCAACTATGCTTGTTGTGGGTTTTATGTGGAACACCGCTACTACCAAGTGGCGCTGTATAGCGAGCGCCTAGATGGCGACACGAACAGCAAATACCGGGTCAAACAACTGGAATACCAATGGTGCATGGGTGGGTGGTGTGCAGCCTACAGCCGCCGATGACGTGGTTATTCCAGCTTCTGCCACGGTAACAATGCCAGCAGCCACAACTAGTCTTTGCCGCTCGTTAACTGTTCAGGCTGGCGGAGTCCTTGTGTCGGCTGCCACAACATCGGCTATGACTATCGGCGATGGAACTGCCGGAGCTGGTAACGTGGCTATCTCAATTTCTTCCACAGCCACCATAACCCTAACAGGCGTAGGCACTTGGACATTAGCATCAACGTCTGCTACCCAACAAACAATCGCTTCGGGGGGGAAGATCCTCCCAAGCCTTGCTTTCAATGGGGCAGGTTCAAGCTATATCTTATCTGCGAGCCTAACTGGTGGCCTGATCACTCTTTTGGCCGGAACGTTCGATACGGGAAATTTCAATCTGACTACCAGTGCCTTTAATTATGGTGCTACTGCTGCTCGCACCCTCACACTGGGATCAAGTATTTGGTCGCTCACGGGTGCTGGTAACAATTTCATCAACGGTAGTGCAATCACGAATTTGACCGTGACGGCTAATGCCGCAACATTCAACTTCAACTCTGGCGGTGGTTTCTCGAGGGTTATAGGGCGTAATCTCAATTGGAATGGGGCGTCTTTCACCATGGGCAGTACTGCTAACGGAGGTATAGAGTTCCAAGACATGGGGACTTGGTTTAATTTCACTAGAACAGGACTCGCTCAAAAAGCAGATAATAGCTTTTGGTGGACCGGCACGGCTACATTTACTGGCACTTTTACCCTCAATTCAAACTCGTTATTAAATCGCATTTTAATTTCCAGTGCAGCCCGCGGGACATCAGCAACTATATCCGCAGCCTCAGTAGTCATCACAAATGAAGTTGATTTCATGGATATCACAGGTGCAGGTGCGGCTACTTGGACAGTTGCGGGCACAGGAGCCACTTATTTAGGCGATTGTGGTGGTAACTCTGGTATTACGTTTACTACCCCAGTCACTCAAACGAATACTGGAGCTACTGGCAACTGGTCTGATGTTACAAAATGGACATCTCGTGTACCGCTCCCGCAAGATAATGTAATCATAATCACCGGTTCGGGCACGATCACAGGCGATATGCCACGCCAGGGCAAGGACATTAACTTTACAGGTTTTACAGGAACATATGCGGCAGGAATAAATACAGAAGTATTTGGCAGCTATACGCTAAGTTCCGGAATGACGTGGGGCGCGGTAGCTTCTTGGGGTATGAGTGGCAGAGGTAGCCATACACTTACAACAGCTGGCAAAACATTCACTAGCACAACTACCTTTAATGGGTTTGGCGGAACATATACGCTTCAGGATCCGCTTACATCTACAGGTTCGGTCCAGCTCTTTTCGGGCACACTTGATACCAATAGCTTGAACGTAACATCCTTAGCGTTTAGTTCAAGCTCAACTACTGCTCGCTCCCTAATATTAGGTACTACTACCTGGACGATTACTCAAACCACTGCAGCTACCGTGTGGAATATGTCGTCTTTTGCGCTTGGTTCTGTGTCTGCCGCTTCTTCGACTATTATTATTGGGACTGCTTCTGCAAACACGAGGACCTTTGCAGGAGGGGATCAGACATACGGGACACTGCAGTATACATTAGCCGGCTCCACTGGACAGTTAAATATCAGCGGCAACAATACGTTTAATGCCGGGATTGGCTTCTCTGACACTACTAATGCTCGGACCCTAGGACTAGCAGCGGGCTCTACTCAAACGTTTGGGCCTAGTGCCACACTCAATAATATAGTGGGCACATCGGGTAAGTTAATGAGTGTCATCTCGACCACTGCTGGTACGCTTGCAAGTATCTCGAAACCTAGGGGTGGGCTATTGGCTACAACTACGGGCTACCTTTCGATCAAAGACGTAAGAGTTAGCCAGCCTTACATCTTTTATATCGGTGCTAACTCTACCAACGTTTCGGGCAACAGTAATGTTAATTTTTCGACACCCATTGCCGCACCCTATCGCTTGCAGGGTATTGGTGTAACAGCTGCAGCTACAAGCGTTACCGCTGCTCTTGTGGATGCGGCCACCGCAGGAAACTTACTCATCGCCTACTGGGGAAGTTCTACCAATGCGGGTGCCGTAACGGCTCCAAGCGGTTTTACGCAAGCCATAGCCATTCAAAATGGCACAGCCACCATGAGTAGAATATTCTATAAAGTAGCCGCGGGGGGCGAGACCAGTGTACAAGTAACCCACATTAATTCAGTGGTCTCTACGCTATTTGTTCAAGAGGTCACTGGCTGGACGGGCGCCCCAACGCTGGATGTCACAAGCTCTAATACCTCATCTGCTGCGACTTCTGGCTCTACTACTGCAACTACTGGGCCAACGAATGCAGTCCCAGCCTGGGGTGTGACTAACTTTATGTATAATGCTTCACCTGCCGCATCCATATCCTGGACTAATAATTATCAAGAAGAATACTTGGCGGCTACAGGAGGCAATCAGCAACTGGCTTCGATCCCGCTTATAGCAGCTTCGGCTCAATCTACGACACACGTTTGGACGACAGCAAGAACCTCTGCCCAGGTCCTGGCTGTCTTTAAAGATGTTCCGCTATCAGAAGCGGGCTCATTCTTCCCATTTTTCTAAGTCCCAGATAACAAAACAGCCGCCTGGTGTAAGCGACTGTTTTTTATGGAAGAAGTCTAAATTAGGCTTCGAGTTCGCGACGAGCTTCTGAGGCCAAAGCAATCATCAGCGGACCGCTGATTAGAGCGTAGAGACCGAGTACCCAGACAAAGGCAATGCCACCAGCAACTGGCTGGCGTAGGACGACCAGACCAGCAATCAGGGCTACCAAACCACCAAGACCGGTCAGAATGCGGTGACCAGCTGCTGAGCTGTCAACAAAAGCACGAACCATGTCGATGACACCACGGACAGTAAAGCTAATACCTACCAACAGGATGAAGGTGGCGAGCGTTACACCTACGTGACGAACGAGGTAAACACCAATACCGAGTTCAAGTAGGCCGAGGAGCATGTCCATGAACCAGTACTTGTTGTCACGGATGGTGACGATTGACATGATGAAACCGATGAGACCGCTTACCAAGAGGAAAGCACTAAAGACGTACACCAGGGTTACCAGTGTGAGACCTGGCCAGAATAGGGCGACCAGACCAAACAGAATTGCGACGACACCACGGACAGTCAGAGAGGTAATCTCTTGGCTGACCGCCGTCTTTGCGTTAGACTTTGCCATTACTAAAAACTCCTTTTATAAAGTCATTATCTCCCTAGGGGTCCTAACCTGTCAAGCAATTATTGCTTGTGGGTTTTGAGGTACTTGGCGCGGTCTTCGGCGCCGCCATAGGTTCCGGAGCCATAGCCTTGTTGCGTAGTGGTGTGTTGATTGAGGGCACCAATGAAACGAGCAATACCAATAACGCCCGCCAGAGTGATGGCGGCCATGCGCAAAAACTCACCGCGATCCATTTTGCGCTCCATCAGCTCATCGATATTTTCTTTGATTGCCATGACCACCTATAATTCTTATGCTTATTATATCAGACTAATTTGTGGTGGCCGTATACGTCACCTGAGTAGTGTAGGTGCCATTCAAGACGCTAATATCGGCGCACAGACCATACCAGACCGTGGTGTCTACTGCCGGGTTAGCATAGGTGTTGCTCGACTTGATGGTTGCTGGTGTTACATTGCTGGCTGGCATACCCGCAAAGCTGGAGATTGGCGATGCAATGTTGGATTGGGCGCTACTTGGACCTGATCCAAAACCACTGAGGCCATCAACGCGCCATCCCCAGGCATTCGGATTTAATAACGTAGGGCTGGCAGCCGTACCTGAGCCCGTGGCAATGGTCGATACGCCATTTACCAGATTGGTATTCGTAGTGCTACTCGCCAGTTTTACGGTGTATCCTGACGTGCTATCAGTAAGAACGCTGACTGTGTCGCTAGCAATGGTACAGCTGCCAGCTTGTGTTGGCGTAATATCGAGGTTAACTGCTCCACCGCTGGTGAGCGTGATAGCACATGATCCGTAATCACAGTCACCGTAACTACCGGATCCATAGGTAGTATTGTCGGTAGTGTCGGCATGCACCACTATCGGAGCAAGTAGCGCGATAGCAAGGATTACGTTACGAAGTAATTTCATCGTCAGCCTGCTTCTTCTTAGCTGCCTTCTTGGCTTTCCTGCGTTTATAGAGCTTCTTGCCACCGTAGAGCACCACTATCAAGATGATAGCGAACAGTAGTCCGCGTCGAATTGGCTGACTCATGACGAGTACGTACTTTGTGGCCAGGGGGGTAGACTTACCAAGAATCTCGACGTTGCCCGCAACCTTAAATAAGCC
>CAYPFI010000031.1:0-7331 GCA_964410005.1 uncultured Candidatus Saccharibacteria bacterium
TTGGATATAAAAGTCAAGATGGTTATGTTTATTGGCGTGGGTAAAGGGTTTTGAAAAATAACATGTTTTGGTTATTGCAACTTTGTGGCATTAAGGGGGTCTTGTTGCAACTAAACTGCAATAAGCAAAGAGGTTCATTTTAAAGAAGCCCTCAGGTCGCCAAGCGTGCTCACAAAATCACCGCATAAAAGCATGAAAACCAGCCTAACTACTTTTCATCTTCCTCCAGATATGGTACGCTAGTTCCGTTCTACTTGATGTGCGCCCGTAGCTCAGTGGATTAGAGCATCGCCTTGCGGTGGCGGGGGTCGCAGGTTCGAGTCCTGCCGGGCGCACCATTTAGAACAATCGACGGCACCTGGAGAGGTGTCCGAGTGGTTGAAGGTGCCGCTCTCGAAAAGCGGTGTGCGGAGCAATTCGTACCGTGGGTTCGAATCCCACCCTCTCCGCCAGTTGAAAACTTAATTATGCATGGAGAGGTACCCAAGTGGCTGAAGGGGCTGGTTTGCTAAACCGGTAGGGGGGAGCAATCTCCCGCGAGGGTTCGAATCCCTCCCTCTCCGCCATGTTTATGACTATTTGAAAATTAGAAGCGAATTGAGCGGGTAAGTTTTTCTACCCAATCAGGTTCACGATCGATGCGAGGCAGCTTAGTGTCGAGAATTTCAGTAATTCTATCAAGGTCATCATTATCAAAAATGATACTTACGCGAGGCATAAAACGCTGGGTAGGGTCGAGGTCGATCATCTGCCAACCGGTGTCTTTAACAACTGAGTAAGACTTAAAATTCTTATAGGTATTTGGCTTGTTATCGATGGTAATGCCACGGTTATCAATACGATAACTGAGCACACGTGGCTCCTTACTAGCATAAACCACCACGGCGGCCGTCATGCTTGCAAATACGGCGATACTAAACCATTGCTGGGTCAAAATAGCTGCTGCTACCAGGGCAACGGCAATCAGCGCCAGGGTGGCGTACCAACCGGCTGACTTCTGATGATGAATAAATTCGCTGGCCTGCCAGCTAAAGCTCTGGCCCGGATCAACAACCTCGGCGCTCACTTCTTGGGTCTGATCTTGCGTTTCCATGTCACTATTATGGCACATGCACTCGATTTATTACAGATATCTTGTTATAATCTTTTGGTCGCACATCTGGAGAGGTGTCCGAGTGGTTGAAGGAACTGGTCTTGAAAACCAGCAGGCGTGCAAGCGTCTCGTGGGTTCGAATCCCACCCTCTCCGCCAATTTATGATTAGTTAAAGAAGTCTTTGACTTCTACATCCATGGCGTCGGCCAACTTAAAGAGGGTCAAGACCGTCGGATTTCGGCGACCGGTTTCGATATTGGCGATAGCCACTCGATCAAGCCCAGCTTCGGCCGCCAACATCTCTTGGGTCAATCCGCGCATTTTACGCATGGCCACCAACTGACGAGACAGTCTATTAAAGAAAACGGTTTGCTTGTAGTCATTTGTCATAGTTCTTATGGTAAGCCGTATACCTTATATCAAAAATAATCATTTGACTACAATATTTCTCTCCTCTACTATCAAACTATAGTCAAATGTCTACATTAAAGGTAAGGAGTTACCCATGGCCGAAGGAACTACAGCTAATAATCAAACTGGAAAGCGGTTTTTAACCACCGCACTATTATCATTATTCTTGGGCGGGATTGGCGTCGATCGCTTTTACCTCGGCAAAGTTGGTACTGGTATCCTTAAACTCATGACCTTTGGTGGTTTTGGTATTTGGTACCTTATCGACCTCATCCTGATCCTGGCTGGCAGCATGAAAGACAAGCGCGGCAACGAGCTCGTTGGTCGCGAGAAAGATCTTAAGACCGCTTTAATTGTCACTGGCATTTTCTTTGCTATCGGCATACTCATCAGCAGCACATCGGCCAAGAACGCACCGACGACTACCGTCAAAACCGTAACAACGACACCCGAAGCCCCCAAGGAAGAAAAGAAGGATACAACTGCCAAGATTGGTCAGGCAGTACGCGATGGTAAGTTTGAGTTTACGGTCACAAAAATTGAATGTGGACAGCCAAGCGTTGGTAGTGGCTACCTAACCAAGAGCGCGCAAGGCCAGTACTGTTTCTTGAGTGTTAGCGTTAAGAACATTGGCGATGAAAGTCAAAGTCTACTCTCATCAAATCAATACCTCTATAACGCCAGCGGCCAGAAGTTTGCTGCTGACGATGTAGCCTCAATGTACACCACTGACGGCTCCAGCAGCTGGTACAGCAACATCAATCCCGGCAATAGTGTCTCGGGCATCATCGTCTTTGATCTTCCAAAGGACCAGACGCCTATTAAAGCCATGCTTCACGATAGCGCTTTCTCAGGCGGTGCCAGCGTCAACCTTCAGTAGCTAAGTGCTACAATAGAGGCATAAGCGAGGGGCCTCTACATGAAATTTGAATTACCAGAATTGCCATATGAAATGACTGCGCTGGAGCCGAATATCTCGGCCAAGACGCTGGAGTACCACTACGGCAAACACCACAAAGCGTACATCGATAAGCTCAATGCTGCGCTCGAGAGCGAAGATTTTGGCTCGGCCAGTTTAGAGGAAATTATCAAGAAGGCTGACGGTGGGCTATACAACAATGCCGCCCAGGCCTGGAATCACAGCTTTTACTGGTACGGCATGAGTCCTGAGGGCGGGGGAGCACCTACCGGCGACGCTGCAGCCGCTATCGACGAGGCCTTTGGCGACTTCGAAACCTTTAAGAAGCAATTTACCGACACGGCTACGACCCATTTTGGCAGCGGCTGGGCGTGGTTGGCACTTAATGACGGTAAATTAGAGGTTGTGGGTATGCACGATGCTGACAGCCCCCTTAAAGACGGTCATAAGCCGGTATTAGCCCTCGATGTTTGGGAGCACGCCTATTACTTGGATTACCAGAACGCGCGCCCTGACTACATTACGGCGTTTTGGAATGTCGTGAACTGGGACTTTGTAAGTGAGCAGCTTTCGGCCGATTCTGGCGAGCCGCTCATGCCCAGCATCTAAGTCCATAATTAATGTTCTGGGAAAAATCAGAACATCCAAATCATGTTGATTCGAGCGAAACACCGTGGAAGACACTACTCATCCCTCGCAAAAGCCAGGCAGTAAACATCTATCGCACCAGCATCTTGTAACGTAGTAGCCGCAGAACGCATTGTGGCTCCAGTAGTAGTAACGTCATCAACGAGCAACACCCTTTTAGAGGTAAGTTCTCTCGCATTGACCGCGACGTACAAGTCCTCACTCTGCGCCAGGCGCTCCAATCGACCTCGTCCAATCTGGTGTACATTCTTTACCCGCACCAGCGCCTTAACATGTGGTAACCGCAAGCGCCGTGCAACCTCGCGTGCCAGAATCTCCGCTTGGTCATAACCACGCTGCCGCCGTCGAGCTGCTGTTGTTGTCACAGCTACCACAATATCAAAGTCGGCTGCATCCACCACATCTGCCATGTAGCTTGCACATAGTCGTCCAGCTTCCTGGTCGCCCTCAAACTTGAACCGGCGGATCAATTCCTTACCAATATCGTCATAGCCCGTAACCGCATCAATCTCGCTAGGAGCGAGTGGGGGAAGGGCACGCGAATAACAATCATTACATATAAGTTTTGGCTCGTTTGAGCAGAGTAAACAGGCAGTTGGTGTTGTAAACTCTACAACTCTTTGTAGAAGTGTATCTGTCGTCACTGTGTTGCGCTTCCGTTAAAGTGTAGTTATAATACTACATAAGGGTCGATTGCGAAAGCAACACGAGGTGGGTGAGACCGACATAAGGGAGGAATAAGCACATGGTCGGGACAAAGAAGACAATTATGGAAGATGACGACATCTTGCAGGAACAATTCCTGGAAGAAACCGTTGTCGAGCCAACCGAAGATTGGTTGGGCGAAGAACTCGAAGGCCAGTTAGCAGTTGATGTTTATCAGACCAAGGAATCAGTCGTCATCAAGGCTCCCATCGCCGGCGTTAAGGCCGAAGATATTGATGTCAGTGTCAGCGAAGATGTAGTGACCCTCCGCGGTGAGCGCAAAGAAGAGACCGAAGTCTCGCGCGAGAACTACTACGTTCAGGAATGTTACTGGGGCTCATTTAGCCGCAGTGTCATCCTGCCAACTAGTACCGTTGCGGAGAAGGCCGTTGCCAGTCTCAAAGACGGTGTCCTGACCCTGACCATTCCTAAGGTCGCTGTTGAGAAAGTTAAGAAGATTAAAGTTAGCGCCGCATAATAAACCGTCCGTCGTTTCTCGGGTACTAAAAAACCTCCTCAAAATCAGGAGGTTTTTTAGTTGTAAAGATTTTTTACTTTTAAGCAGGTGGTCTTGGTGACGCTCCGCACGCCCCAAGCTTTTTATAGTAAATACTATTAGGTTTAATATCATTTACTATAAAACCACTCTCGAGCCCTACTCTCAAATGTACGTTTACTGCTTATTGCGAATGAGTGTCATTAAGACCATGTTATTGATACCAATTGTCATTAAGGAAAGAAGTTGTTTTTTGGAATAGGAACCCGGACGTCATAGCTTAGAAGTAAAAACTAAAACCGCCCCATGTGGAGCGGCTTAGATGGACGAGTTCGGACTTCTTAGCTAACGCTTGAGAAGCGACCGATGACAAAGGAGACGAGAGCGAAGGAAAGGATGGCAACGATGATACCGATAATGGCATAGGTAATCGTGTCTTTAGCACCCTTGATGCTGGCAGCTTCACCATTACTGGTGACGTAGCGCAGACCACCGATGATCAACATGATCACGGCAATAGCACCAACCAAGAAGATCAGAGTGTTTGAAATCTGTTGGAAAATACCACCAGTAACAAACAAGTTATCGGCTGAACCGGCAGGGGCAGCACACTGCGCACCGGCAGCGGCAATGTTGGTTGCTTGGCTTGGATCACAAGCTTCAGCAGCATTAGCTACGGTAGCGTAACTCAGTGCCATAGTGCTGGCAGCGGCAACTTTGTAGCCAATTGATTTCAGTCGTTGGGTCATGATTTCTCCTTGATTGTCTTATGCGATTACCATAGCATACCGCCCCCGAGAATGTCTAGGTCGACGGACTAGAAACGGCTAATAACAAAGGCCACCAGGGCGTAGGACAGCATGGCCACTACAACACCGATCAGGGCGTAGAGAATAGTATCTTTGGCGCTCTTGAGGCCGGCACTATCACCGTTACTCAAGACGTAGCGTAGGCCGCCAATAATAACCATGAGTACAGAGATAGCGCCAACGATAAAAATCAGGGTGTTGGCAATAACCTGGAAGTTACCCATGAGGCCCTTACCGGCGTCACAAGATCCGCCGGCAACAGTTAAGCCTACGCAGGCGGCATCAGTCTGGGCGTTAGCAAAGTGGATAAGTTGGGAAATTGCGTTCATAGAGCTCCTTAGGCAAGTTTAGATATTACAAAGCTGACAATGGTAAATGACATAAGCGCGACAACCAGGCCTACGAGAGAGTAGATAATGGTGTCTTTGGCGCCCTTCAGGCCGGCTGCATCGCCGCCGCTCAGGGTGTAGCGCAAACCTCCAACAATAATCATGATGGCCGATAGGGCGCCAATGATGATGATTACCGTCTTGATGGCATTAAACACAAAACCATCGGCCGCAAGAATGCTGGTACCACAACCGATAGCATCAGGCGAGACGCTACAAGCCTTGGTGCCAATATCAGATGCTGCTGCTAAAAATGAGTGAATCATAATCTATCCTTTAAGTCCTGTAACATAGTTTACTATACCAAAAGCCAATAGGGTAATTATCAAGCCAACAATGGCATAGGTGATGGTCTCTTTGGCAGTTTTAAGCCCCGAACTGTCGCCACCGCTGAGAGTATACTTCAAGCCGCCGATAATAATAAAGATCACCGAGAGTACACCAGCTGCAAGGAAGACGATATTAAGGATAATAGGGACACCCGTATCCACCTTGACTTCAGGTAGGCCAAGATCGGATGGGCCATTAGGTGCTAGATCATTTGCAAGTAAGAATAATCGCGCTAGCATTTAGAAGCTCCCCGTAATGAAGCGTACAACGCCAAAGGCTACCATGGCGATGATCAAACCAACAATGGCATGCGTAATGGTGTCTTTGGCCTTCTTAATGCCCGATGGGTCACCGCTACTCGTAATATATGTAAAACCACCGACAATAATGAATCCAATGGCTACAAAGCCAGCAATGAGCATCAGAAGACCGACGGCGTTGCTAGCGACGACCATAATGTCGCCAAGACTATCAACCTTTACCTCACATGTGCCGGTATCGCGGATACCATTATATATATCGGGCAAAAGTGTCTGGCCGGTACAGTCGGCGGCAAGAAGCAAGTGGGGGAGTTGGGATACTATACTAAACATTATGTGAATACCTGCGGGATTAAGTAACGAATAATTGCTGCTAGGAATAAGTATAGCAGGAGGCCGATGACGGCGTTGACGATGCGCTCCTTAGCCTTGGCAATATTCTGGGGGTTACCGGCTGCGCTTGAGTACTGGATACCTGCCACGATGATCGAGATGACGACAGCCAAGCCAATGGCGGCACCGATAAAGATAATGATGCCGCGCAAATAGTCATATATAGGATTACCGTTGCCCGAGCAGCCCACGTCAACGGAAACTGCCACGCCACCACAATCGTCTGCACCAGAGTAACTTGAGCCAACTGTGGCATCGCCGTTCTCATTAATTCTACCTTCCGTGGCTGCCTTGAGATAATTCTTATTAACCGCCTCTTTAGTCGCGGCAAACCCTGCAGGCTTATTTGAAAAATAAACTGCCTGGGCAGCTTGGCCCTCTGGCGCGGCCTGAATTAGCTTATTGTATTCATCAGCCACGGCACAACTACCTTTATATCGTTCCGGGTCAGAAACACAGAGTCGCCACGCCTTGTTGGCAATATCCTGCACCTCAGACATCGGCGCAGCCTGTGCAGCACGGGGCATAACCAGAGCCACAACAACGAGCAGGGCAGCGCTATATTTAAAGAATTTTTGCGTAATCATCAGCTTGATTGTATCTGATAGCGCCAGTCGATGTCAAAGTTACCACAACTGATGGTGCTTATGGTAAAATTGGGCTAAGATGAAGAAACAACTATTTGTGCGCAATCGCAGAGGTGCAGCAAGGCGAAGTGTAGGTTTAAGCTTGTTTGTGCTTATTAGTATGTCAACTCTGCTTGGATTCACCGCCCAGATCATTTCTCGGCCAACTGCTAAGGCAGCCGAGACGACAGACCTTACTATCGAGCAAAACCAAGAAATTCGCGTTTTGCGCTACTTCAAAGACTGCTTAC
>CAYPFI010000032.1:0-7308 GCA_964410005.1 uncultured Candidatus Saccharibacteria bacterium
CAAGTCGAGCTTATCCAAACCCAGATTAATTTGAGTCAGGCCAATTATAATAAGGTGTCGCGTGACGTAGAGCAGGCCAAGACGGATCTTGAGACCCAAAAAGCTATTCTTGACGAGAATATTCGCGCCATATATAAGCAAGGCGAGTTTAACTCGCTTGAGCTCATCGCCTCGAGCGACAACTTGAGTGACTTTGTGAACAAGCAGGAATATACCCAGAAGGTTAAAGATAAAGTTGAGGGTTCGCTCGCTAAGATTGCCGCGCTTAAAGTGCAGCTAGAAAAACAGCAGACAGAACTTGCAGGCTTACTTAAAGATCAGCAAGCTCAGCGAGCACAGTTGCAAGCTACTCGCTCCGAGGCTAATGAATTGCTAGCCGTTGCTCAGCAATCTGCTGCTGCCGCTGACGCTCAAGTTCGCGATACCAATAGTCAGCTTACTAAACTGCGTGCGCAACAGGCCGCCGCTATTGCCGCTGTTTCAGGTGGGCAGACCTATGGTGGTACTGGCGGTTATCCTTGGGCTAATGTATCGTTTCCGAGCTCAGTTGTCGACAACTGGGGTATGTATGCTCGTCAATGTGTGTCATACACCGCCTGGCGTGTAGCCAGCTCAGGCCGGAATATGCCATACTGGGGTGGACGCGGTAATGCCAACCAGTGGCCAGGTAATGCTCGTGCAGCCGGTATTCCGGTAGATGGCAATCCGCAACCTGGTGATGTAGGAATTCTCATGTCAGGTACTTATGGCCACGCCGTATACGTTGAGTCAGTTAGCGGCGGCTCGGTAACGGTTAGTCAGTACAATGCCAACTGGGATGGTCGCTACTCAGTGAGTAGCTACCCTAAATCAAGCCTCGTCTACATCCACTTCTAAGAGTAAACAAAGGGAAATTACGTGACCGACAAGACAGTTCAGATTAAGCGCAGTCGGTTAATTCTCGGCGCCATAGCCTTAGCTTTTGTAGCTGGGGTTATTGGTTCTCGTTGGAACACCCTTGGTTTTAAGTCGCAGGACTTCTCGAGCCTTAACGATCTGCAGGCTACACTTGAACGCAAGTTTGATGGTGATGTCGATGCCGGGAAGGCGCTGGATGGGGCTAAAGCGGGTCTTGTTGATTCAGTCGGTGACCCCTACACAACGTATCTGACTAAGGCACAGGCTAAAGAACTGAGTGATGATCTGAAGGGTAATCTAAGTGGTATTGGAGCTGAGATTGGTTTCCGTAATAAGTTACTCTCGGTCATTGCGCCGATCGCTAATACTCCAGCTGCCAAAGTCGGCTTACAGCCTAATGACGTTATTGTGAAGATTGACGGTAAAGATCCAAGCGGGTTGAGCCTGGAAGAGGCTGTGGGCAAGATTCGTGGTAAAGCCGGTACCGATGTAACCCTAACTATTGTGCGTGATAATGGCCAGCCGTTTGATGTAAAGATTACGCGCGCCGATATTGTTGTCCCAAGCGTTACCTGGAAGAAAGAAGGCGACGTGGGCATAATTACGGTCAGTCGCTTTGGTGATGACACCGTGAGTAAAGTACAGGAGGCTGCTAAAGACCTTGAAGCCCAGGGCGCTACCAAGTATGTTTTAGATTTGCGTAATAATGGTGGCGGCTACTTGCAGGCGGCAGTAGGCGTCAGTAATGTCTTCATGGATAATAAGGTGGTGGTTGAAGAGCGCAAGAATGGCAAGACCACTGATAAGCTCAGTACCAGTGGTGGCGGTACCCTGGTTGGCAAGCCAGTGATAGTGCTCATTAATGGCGGCAGTGCCAGTGCCAGTGAGATTACAGCCGGCGCCTTACAAGACCAGGGTGTAGCCAAGTTAGTTGGTGAGAAAAGCTTTGGCAAGGGGAGTGTGCAGGAGATTATCGACCTGGTCGGCGGCGCACAGCTCAAGGTGACCGTGGCACATTGGTTTACGCCAAAGGGCCGAGGCATTGATAAGCAAGGTATTCAGCCAGATACCGTAGTCAAGATGACGGCTGAGGATATCAACGCCGGTCGCGATCCGCAGCTCGACAAAGCCAAAGAATTGCTTAATCAGTAGCATTTTGCTACACTTGTAACCATTAATGTAACGAGAGGGAGCTAGTGGCTAATACCAATACCAAGTACATCTTTGTAACAGGAGGCGTACTTTCGGGACTCGGTAAGGGCATCACGGCAGCTTCTCTCGGTACCATCCTCAAGGCTCGCGGCTGGGACGTGGGCATCATGAAATGTGATCCCTATCTTAATACTGATGCCGGCACGCTAAATCCTGCCGAGCACGGTGAAGTGTTCGTTACCAAGGACGGCGCCGAAACCGATCTTGATTTGGGTCATTACGAGCGTTTTATTGATACCGAGCTAACCCGCGCCAGTTCACTTATGAACGGCCGTATTTATGCGCAGGTTATCGCTGATGAGCGCGCCGGTAAATATCTTGGTAAGACAGTGCAGATTATTCCGCACGTTACGGCTGAGATTCAGCGCGGCATCCTCGAAAGCGGTGAAGGTCACGACATCCACATCGTTGAGATTGGCGGTACCGTAGGTGACTATGAGAGCTTGGCGTTCCTCGAGGCTATTCGTCAGTTTAAGCACAAAGTTGGTGCCGAGAATGTCATGTACGTTCACGTTGTCTATGTGCCTTATCTTGGCGCAAGCAAAGAGTTCAAGACCAAACCAGCTCAAAACGCCCTGCGTGATCTGCGCGAAACTGGTATTCAGGCAGATATGGTCATGGCTCGCGCTGAAGACCCCATGCCAACCCACGCGCTGGATAAGCTCAGCCAGCTGGCTGATATAGCTCCAGAAGGTATTGTGGCGCTGCCAACGGCCAGTACGGTTTATGAAGTGCCCTTAACACTTGAAGACCATAACGTGGCTCAGTTCGTCGCTAGTACCCTTGGTCTTAAAGATTCCAAGCCAGAGCTTGAGCAGTGGCGTGAACTTGTTGATACTATTAAGGATACCTCTAAGCCAGAAGTTAAGATTGGCGTCGTTGCTAAGTACATGCACCATGAAGATACGTATACAAGCGTATTCGAAGCCGCTAAGGCTGCCGGTTGGGCTGAGGGCGTACGCGTTAAGCTCGAATGGATTGATGCCGAGAAGATTACCGCTGGTAATGTTGGTGAAATGCTTAGTAATGTTGCAGGTGTGATTGTACCAGGTGGTTTTGGTTCACGCGGCGTTGAAGGCAAGATTATGGCCGCTGATTATGCCATGAAGAACGATCTGCCATACCTTGGGCTTTGTCTTGGTATGCAAGTAGCAGTTATTGCTAAAATGCGTGATGCGCTGGGCGGCGGACTTAGTGTGAACACCACAGAGATTGATGAGAACAGTAAGCATCCCGTGATTGCTCTTATGGACGATCAGGCTCATGTCGTTGCTAAGGGCGGCACCATGCGTCTCGGCAACTACGACTGTGTACTAAAAGATGGCAGCCTGTGTGCAAAACTTTATGGCGAGACTAAGGTAGTAGAGCGCCACCGCCATCGCTATGAAATGAATAATGAGTACCGTGATCAGCTCGAAGCTGCTGGTATGGCTATTGTAGGCACCTCACCCGACGGTAAACTGGTCGAAATGATCGAGATTCCTGGCCATAAATACTTTGCTGCAACTCAGGCTCATCCCGAGTTCAAGAGTCGACCAAACCGACCACATCCATTATTTGTAGGTCTTATCCAGGCTGCTAAGGCATAAACGATGGACTCCGAGTTCAAACCTGAACTCACTCCTAAAGAAATGCTCGAACTAGGCGTCTTTGATGGTGCTTATTTTGATGATTACTCAGATTTTCCAGCTGGCTGGTCAAAGAATGTGGCAAGCTCGAATTACTTTGGTGTACACGCCAGTCAGTCATTGCAAGAATGGGAGCGCAAGGGCTGGATATTCCCCGAAGACCCCTTGGGCTGGTTTCAGTGGTATTGCCGTTATTACTTAGGACGTCGAGTGCCCGAGATGGATACAGTCCAGATTAAACGCTGGAAGGCCATGACGCGTCATATTGCTCAAATGAAGCAGAATTGTATGGTAGGCGATATAAATTGTCGACCGCGGCAACGTCAGGCATTGCTCCACTGGGCATATGATTCGCGCAAGATCTAATGTTTTAGTAGTCGGGATATCAAAATGATATCTTTTTGATATCTTAACTAAGATAACAAAAAAACCACCTGGCGGCGGTTATCTTGCGAATAAAAAATTCGATTTAGGCTTCGACAGAAACGATAGTTCGCTTGGTGCGAGCACCAGTGAAGTGCGGCACTTTGGCTTGCTTGAAGCTTACGTGACCATTACGAGTAGCGTAGATGGTGTGATCCTTACCAACGGCTACACCAACGCCGGGAGCCATTTTGGTTCCGCGTTGACGTACGATAATACCGCCAGCATTAATTTGCTGGCCACCGAATAGCTTTACGCCGAGTCGTTTTGAGGCGGAATCGCGACCGTTCTTTGTGGACCCGCCGGCTTTTGTATGTGACATGGGATTATTTCCTTATTAGAACTGTGATTTGCCGGCCGACAATTTGGTCGGCACGTACGTAGAGCAAATGCTCATAAGTAACAGGCAAAAACTCCTTTAGAGTATATCCTATCTGGCTGATCTGGTCAAGTATCTCGAATCGAGAAAAACCATCATTTGTTTTCCAGCAGGGGAGGGTAATGCAAACGGGCGTACCAGAGGCAATTTGGGGGGCTAAATTAGTCAAAAAGTCGACGGAAAGCTTCAGCGCATCAGTTTTGAGGTAATCAAGCTCCTTATTGCCAGGCATTTTAGAAAGAGCTGGCCCCAGATAGCCTTCGGTAACTACCGCATCGATCTGGCCTGACCATTGCAGAGTGGTGGCATCGCCGGTTTCAAGTGTCCAGGCAGGGGTCTGATGAGATTCTTGCAGCCAGGCATCATTATCCTTGCTCATTTGGATAAGCTTTTCTTCGATGTCGCTGCCGTAGGCGGTAAATCCCATAAGCGAAGCTTCTTGGAGTACAACCCCGGTACCGCAGAACGGGTCAAGAACCCGTCCGCCAGCTTTTGGTGCAGCTAAATTAATCATAATCTGAGCCAGCTTAGGGGGTAGCATGCCAACCTTGGCGCTGCGGGCTGGTCGACCGTGATCGCGCTCACCGTAGGCTGCGATATCCTGTACCGCGACGGTGCTTGCAAGGACATAACCCGTCGTTGTTTTTACAATCCAAATATCGGCACCTTTTTCGAGCAGCTTATTATGGGTAATCTGTGCCGCCGTAAGTTGGCCCTTGCTCGCAATGTAGCGTACACCCCGTCCAAGTTTCTTAAATGTCTTTTTAAGCTCGAGCCCCAGAGCTTCATGCTGCCCTTTAGAGAGTGTAAAGCCATATAGGCTGAGGCCAAAACTGAGCTTACCTTCGCCACTGGTGGCTATTGTCTCGGCGACATCACTATCGCAGAGTTGTTTGGTGAGGTCTTGAACGGGAACAAGAGGCAGCTCGCCTAGGTGGATTCCGAGTTTGATGCTACCACCCAGATGATCAAGGCTGACATTATCATCGTCGATTTGGGCGCAATGCTCGCCGAGACGCGTGACATTGTCGGGGTATAAACTAAGAAGCTCCGCGTAGGAGATTTCAGGTTGGCGACCAAGAATAGCTAGATGTGACATGTATTCATTCTATCATTAAATGCGAAGTCCTCCTGAACTCCGCGGGTTGAGTACGGAGTCCAGGAGGACGGCGGTCAGTGCGCGAGGGGTGTGCTCCGCCTGTCGGAGCGAGGCCCTTCGGGGTTGTTGACGATGTCGACCGCCATCAGCGTGAAGCAGAGGACGGCCAGGACGATGCCGACGGCGACCCAGACGCGGCGACTCGTCATCAGGATCCACCCTCCCGGCTGCGCTCCTTGTCGAGCTCCAGCAGGTCATGGTCCTCGACGGTCGCGTTCACAGCAAACACGACCACGGCGGCGAGGATGCCGAGGACGACGATCACAACGAGGAGCTCGATGGCGGTGAAGCCACGCTCGGAGCGCTTGAAGGTACGGGTGGAACGGGAGGGGGTCATGGTGACCACCTTTCAGGTTGGAGCCGAAGCTCGGAGCAATGGGGATACTGTATCCTAAAAAGACTGTATCTACAAGTGGTATAATAGGGCAATGAATAAGCGTCGATTCTTCATGTTGCTCGGCTTGGCGGCCTTTGCCGTTATCATCTTTGCCAATATCGATCGTGTAGGGGAGTTTGGTGGCTATCTACACCAGGCGCGTTGGTACATTCTGATCTTTATTATCATGGCGCAGCTTATTGGTTATTACTGCATGGCCAAGTATTACCAGCTGTTTACCGGCCTGTTTGGCGTGAAACAGAACATTAAAAAGTTCTTTAATATGTCATTGGCACTTAACTTTGTGAATCAGGCCTTTCCATCGGGGGGCGTGTCGGCGCTGACGTATCTAAACGCTCAGTTACCAGATATGCCGGCCGGTAAAATCACTCTTACCCATTTTATGCGTTTTATCTTTACCTATGTCTCATTCACCGTTATTTTGTTGGTCGGATTCGTGATTTTGATGCTGACCGGGAATGTAGCGGCTGTTACGTCACGATTTACCTTGTTGGTAGTTTCGGCAATTGTTTCGATTAGTATCGCTGCACTGGCAATTATGAGCAATGAATCATGGTTTAAATTCTTTACTAATTGGGGCCGAGGAGCTGTTAATCAGTTTTCTAAACGAATTTTGCGTCGCGATAAAGAAGTTATTACACATGCCCAGCTCGACCGTTTTGTTGGGGAGTTTCATGAAGGCTATGAGGTGCTTAAGGGCGGACGAAGGCGCTGGCAGGGGCCACTCCTGTATCTGTTTGGCAATAACATTACCGAGCTCCTAACAATTTATGTTGTCTTCTTGTCGTTTGGAAGTGTGGTTAATCCAGGAGTGGTAATTGCTGGGTATGCACTGGCCAATGCCGTTAGTGTGCTCGGCGTGTTTACGGGTGGCGTTGGTATCTTTGAAGCGACGATGATCGCTACTTTTACAGCACTGGGTGTGCCATTGGCGCTGGCGACGGCCGTCGTCATTGTCTATCGAGTCTTGAATCTCGCAGTCTTCTTGCCGGTTGGCTTCTTTTTCTATAACAAGAGTCTTAAAGCGTGAACGAGGTCTTAACCGTCAGTCAGTTCCTGGCCGTATTAAATGAAACATTGGGCTTTGCTTTTCCTGAAGTAGTGGTGCAGGGCGAAGTCTCAAGTTTTAAGGTGAATCAGGGCAAGTGGGTGTTCTTTGATGTGAAAGACGAGGAGTCGACACTGAGCTGTTTTATGACACTCTATCAGCTCA
>CAYPFI010000033.1:0-7174 GCA_964410005.1 uncultured Candidatus Saccharibacteria bacterium
ATACCATGAGTGACTCTCTCATCTTCTCCATTCAAACCGTCAAGACTGTTTTGAATAGTACCAAATTGACGATAATAGGCATCTAGCGACCAGGCCAATTCCCACAGACTATTACTGGCATCGGTAAAGTATGCAAAGAAGATAACAATTTCGCCGAGATTGACTATACCATTCACGTAAAGCCAAAGCACCAATAATAAGGCGATGGTACTGACAATTGCTGCACTCATACCCTTAACGCTATTAGTTTGAAGGTTCTGTAGCCAGGCCCGACGATGCGCTTGCACGATATGATTTTGCTGCCTTCGCAGTGATTGGTTCTCGCGCTCGCTCGCATTAAAGACTCGAACGCTTAGGTGATTAGAAACGGCATCGACAATCATACCTGAAGCTTTACTGCTTTCATCACTTTGGATGGCAACCAGTTTACCAAACTTACGGCCTCGGATCACCGTAAAGCTAAATAGCGCAATCAACCAGACAGCAAACAATATGGCCAATGACCAGTGAGCAAAAAATAGGAAGAAGAAAGCTATAATTAAACCCGTAACACGACCCCATACCGACCAAATGGTGTTATCAATGAGTTCGGCGGTTGTATCGGTTGCGCGGTTAATCCAATGCCCAATACGGCCACTACTTGAGTTTACGAAAAACGAATACTGACGCTTGAGAACTGAGGCAAATAAGTTAGCGCGAACCGCTTCTTGCATCTGTGGTTTCATAGTCCGCATGAGCCATTCAGCAATGCGCCACATAACTTCATCTAAAATACGCAACGCAGCAAATAATCCAACTAACCACCAAACAGTTGTGCTTAGTGCCCGCGTACCTTGCAGCTCACTAATTATGGCTCCAACAATGGCAGGAGTCGCAGTCCAAGCCAGTACTCCTAAAAACGAGAATAAAAAGAACAATACCAGCCGCCATCGATAGGGCTGGACCATGCGCTTCACGAGCTCAATCGGAGTAGCAGGAATGCTCGGATCGGTAAGATGTATCTTGTATTTTTCCTTTGACATAGGATATATTATACCATATATTGCGATTTGTTAGTCACTAACACACATGCTAAAGTAGTGCTATGAACATATTATTACTCGTCGGTTCTGGCGATCAAAACTCTCATTCCCTCCACTTAGGTCAAGCTATTGAGACTGAGCTTAAAAAGCACGGCGCCACTACTGAGCTTATAAATCTCGTTGAATACAACCTGCCGCTTTATAATCGCCAAGTAGAGCGGGATGAAGCTCACGATGATAAAACGCGAGCCTTTTTAGAACAAAGCCGGGCGGCCGATGGCTTTGTGTGGATTACACCGATTTACCACAACAGCTTTAGTGCTATCCTCAAGAATGCCCTGGATTGGCAACACCCTAAATTCCCTGATAAAGTTGTGGGCATGGCCAGTCACGGTGGGCACCGCAGCGCCCAAGCCGTTGACCAACTCATGATGGTAGCTCGCGCTCAACATGGTATAGCGGCTCGCATTCGAGTTTGTACGCAAGATAGCGACTACGATGAGAACATGCATGTTAGCGAACCTATTATCAAAAGTCGTATCGCCGACTTTGCTGCCGAGATGACTGATTCAATTAAACGGATGAAAACGACCAGCTAATCTTTAGGGATGCCGTCGAGGCGCAGCGTGTCAGTTTCGTCACGATGGGCGCCGTCGCTACCAACATGCTTGTCGCTGATTTGCGCGCCATGCTTTATAACATGGACTAAGGCCATGGCATGACCCTGGCCGAGTTCAAACTCGTCTTTCAGCCAGGCAACAATCTCGCCGCTCTTGGTGTCGGGGCCAAAGCCCATGTCTTTGGCCAGTGCAATAAACTCATTAGGCGTTTTGCCAGTCTTAGTTTCGATGTTATCTAGGTAAGCTTGAAATGACATTAGTCATCAATCCTATCTTTGCACAACGCAATAATTTCTTGAAGTAAGGCATCAGGAATTTTCTTTTCTAAGGTAAATTGGATGGTACCCTTGGCAACTTTGAAATCAGTTAATTTATCTTGGAGTACGGCAATTGGCATTGCGCCAGGAAAAACACTAAGGTGATCTTCGAAAGCAGCGATATGAATCATGTTTCGATTCTTGTAGCGATAGGTTGGAATACCATAACGCAAATCCTCTTCAGCCTCAGGAACGGCGTCGAGAATCATAGCTTTGATCCGATACAGCTCCTCCCTATCTTCAGGCTTCATATCGGCAAAATACTCATGGGTGTTTTCGTACTTCTTCATAATCTATAGCAGGTTCTTTCTAGCATCCTGATAGGAGCGTTCTATTAATTCTTTCAAAACATCGGCATTAACATCACTAAGCTTATTAATGTATAAACAGGCCTTACTTGCTTTGTGTTTGCCGAGCTTATCTAGCAAATCACTGTAATCTTCTAGGTCCGACAATACATATAGTGTAAGGCTTTGTTTGCGAGGCGAAAAACCAGCCAGCGGCCAATCGCCTTCCTGGGTGCTGCGCTCCGATTTATAATGATACTGACCAAAGCCAATGATACTTGTACCCCACATAACGGCTTCCTCGCCCGTAGCGTCTGTAAACATTTTGAGTAGCTCATAAGCATCCTGTTTTTTGACTTCGCCATCGACAGAATTAATGAAGTCTTCAACGCTCGCGCTATTCTTCTGGGTCTTGAGCTCTGCCATAGCTTTAGTATAACAAAAAGCTGATTTCGTTCTATAATAAAGTCATGAATGACAAGCCCGCTTCTCAACAAATTGACGACATCATCCAACAATACGGTGGGTGGAAGGGTGAAACGCTGGCCCATATTCGTGCCGTTATTACCCAAGCTAATTCCGAGGTAATTGAAGAAGTAAAATGGAAGATGAAAACCAGGCCAGAAGGTTTACCTGTTTGGTCACATAATGGCATCGTTTGTTTTGCGGAGACCTGGAAAGATAATATCAAGCTCCTCTTCGCTAAAGGCGCCCAGCTCCAAGATCCACATGGTCTCTTTAATGCCAGGCTCAAAAGCAAGGACCTTCGTGCCATTGAGCTCCATGAAGGAAGCACCATCGATGTGAGCGCACTGACAGCGCTTGTCCAAGAAGCGGTCCAATTCAATCAACAGAAGTAAACAATCCTGTTAGATTATGGCGATAAGTTTACTGGGCTCAGCTGGCCTATCGATTGGCATCATAGCATCTACTCTAATCATATTGTTTATTTGGCTCGCTCACCATTTGGCTGGATTACCCACCATAGGCCGCCGTGTGTTCTAACATTGTGGCACTCTACCTCGCCTACCCCCTCGTGTGCATAATAATATAGTGGATGACTGTTATAGGTAACTTGAGTCGTGCCATCCGTGCGTTTGGTAGTTCCGAGCAATTGATTATTCACATTGGCAGTTGCAACCGGCGCACCATCAGTAAGCACTGGCGGCCACTCTTGGGCACAGTTGCCATAACATTCTGCCGTTGATGAATCTTCTAGCTGCCAGATGTAAATCGCCTGCCCCTTACTATCAAAAAGCATCGGACCATATTTGCTTTCACCAGTTTTTATAACTGTTCCCGTTGCGCTCTCTTTCTTCTCTGCCTGAGGCTGATCTTGAGACTGCGCTACTTTGGCGTCATTATTAGGAGCAGTTTGATTATTGTCGCTCTTTGTTCGGAGCACAAAATAGCTAGCACTTGCGATACCTATTAGAACTACGAGTACGACTAGCCATACCAATCCAAAACCTTTTTTTCTTGTAACACTCATGAGCTTAGTATATCAAAAGTCTTTATAATACTTCTCCGCAATGGATCGCCATCAGGGATCGTATTCACTATTGATATCGTTGTTAAATCGTAGCTCCGGCCCAACTCCGCCCGTTCATCAGCTGTGTCAGTAATATGAGGCGCAAAACCATCGCCGACAAACTCAGGCGTGTTATACACAAATGATCCACGTTTACCTAATTCTAGTAACTTACTATGAGATAGGGAGATACTCTCATCAATCTCCAGCAGCATTACTGGCACATCTTTGTTTGGGCCTAAGAATGATCTGCTACTTAGTTTTAATGGGAACGAGTGCATCATAAAGGTTAGCTTTTCTGTCTGGAAAATCAGTTCTTCCTCTGACCATTCGGTCTTAAACGGATCAAGCAGTGTGACATGTAAAGGCCAATCATTTTCACTAAAATACTGTGGCGGTTCATTGTCGCCGAGAAATCCTACAATAGTGTATTTAGAAGTTTTTTCCCTGTTCATATGCTCATCATACCAAAAATCTACTTACTTACCTCGATAGATATTGCCCGCCCGCCGATACGCTTCGTCTTCATACTTATTCTTTCTATACCCATGGAGGAGAGTTTCCTATTGGTAAAGAAATGGATGGATAAATGGCTCTCGGATTGCTTGCTCTACATGGATAAGCTCATGCTCAAGATCGCCTTTCTCTTCTAATCGACCAAGTTGAATAACATGACCATTAGTTATGCCTCGCATCCTGCGCTTACTGGGAAGCCAACTGTACCACCAAAAACTTTTTACATAGAAGATGATCGCCAATGGTTGTTTTTTAAAATCAACTTTGTAGGGTAAAGAAATGATCATGAGGAGAAAACCCAGAAGCGTCCAGGGGAGGTTAAGAATAAAGGCTATATATTGCATAGGCTCATCATACCAAAAAATGACGCTTTCGCGTCTTTTAAGCATAACCATATTGGAGGACCATCGTGTCACTTATTACAACTAAGATTTGCGAGCAACAAAGATCAGTTCTTCACTAGTATCGTTAGCAAGCGAACCATCCCAATCGCCATATACGCTCTCAATCTCAAATCCAGCTTTCCTCAAGGAACTAGTGAGTTCTTCTCTAGAACGATAAACAAGTTCGTTATTTGACTCTAACTTCTCTCCCGAATCAAACTCATAATGTATCTTATATTGAACTCGATCATTGTCTGTTGAAATAAGCTCGTACCAAATTGCTGCTTTTCCGTGAGGCGTATCGGTCGAGCGTGTAGTTTTTTCTTCACTCCAGCCGAGCCATGGTTTCACTAATGGGTTTCGACTGTCAAAAATGAGCTTGCCGCCCTTTCTAAGAAGATTTGAAAGGTGCTGCAGCGTAGATTGCCAATCATCTTCATGCAAGAAGAATTGTGCAACATGACTGGTCATTATGATAACGTCGGGTTGTATGTCTCTCACATCCTTTGCATAACCGTGTAGCCACTTTACCTTTTCACCACCTGTACGTCGACGAGCCAGTTCAACCATTGGAAGAGCCGGCTCCACCCCAACAACTTCATCTGCTATCTTTGTTAGCTCAACAGTTAAAATACCACTGCCGCAACCGACATCCAATATCGACTTTGGACTCGCTTTTTCTACTTCTCTTAAAAAGAAAATGCTATCTTCACCAAGAGGACAGAAAGAATCATATACTTCTGCTAATCGTAAATTATTAAACTCAGCGTAGTCTGTACTCATGTTTACATTATAGCAAGTGAGACTCGAACAAAGATAACGGATACAAAAACGCCCTCCAAAATTGAAAGGCATTAGGTACGAACCATTTTTGATCTGAGAAATACTTTTGGAGGGCCATCCGGGATTCGAACCCGGGACACGCTGCTTAAGAGGCAGCTGCTCTAACCAGCTGAGCTAATGGCCCGAACAGAGGAAATCATAGCATTTCCGACAACTTTAATCAAGATTGAGCTTGGATAATACTTTATTACCGGCTGTTGCCCCAATGATTCCGGCCAGCGCAACAAAGATCATACTAAACGGTAGGATAGCCGCAATAAAGATAAAGCCCATGGCTGGTCCCGTCATGGCCGCAAAAACACCAGCCACACTACCAATCAGAACACCGGCGTTACTAATACCTGTTAGTTGCTCGGCAATCATAGCGATGGTGATGCCAATGAAGATCGAAGGAAAAACCAGACCACCACGATAGCCGGTGGCTAGCGACCAGCCAGTAGCAAGTAATTTGGTAGCGAAGATTACTACGAGGATGGTAAGAGTGTAAGTCGATTGCTGACTAAGAAGCATCTGACTGCCTGCGCTACCACTGAATTGAATGGTAGGCCCACCAATGAAGTAGAGGACGCCAATGACGGATCCAAAAAGGCCGGCGACTACCCACCACGGGAGTTTTTTATTGATCTTTTGAGCTTGCTTATGTATACGAGTAATAAACTTTTTAAGCAGCCAACCCAGACCTGCTGTGGCAAAACCAAGGGCTAGCGCCAGTGCAAACTCATCGATCGGGAAGCGTGGCCAAGTAAGTTGACCAAAGGTGTTGGCGTTTGGGTCAATCAACCAGAGCGTTAAGAAGGACGTCAAACTAGCCAGAACGACTGGCAGAACGGTTGGGACTTTGAGCTGCTTCTTTTTCCAGAGCATCAGGAGGGGCATGAGCACCAAAAAGAATGAGTTGATGAAGGCTACGAGCAAGCCGCCAATACTGGCGAGCATTAGTAAGGGCGCGGCCTCGTCGGCGTTGATTCGCAATGCTACCCAGGTTCCCAGCCCGCCACAGAGAGCCACGAGCGAAGCTTCTGGCCCAAGCGATGCGCCGGCCAGCAGACTGACAATACCGACGATGAGAATAGTGCCGAGACTCTTAAGTGTTGGTGGCTCAGGACTCGATTCTTCTTCGACGGAGTTAAGTTTTGGTTTGACGAGTCGATTTTGTTTTGTGCCGCGAAGGACAAAACCAAATACAACACTTAGGGCAATTGCTAGTGGAATTACACCCCAGCGATAGACATCAGTCTTAAAGATATCGTTCCATAAATAGAGTGAGCCATCAGTGACAATAAATTCAAAGCCCTTAAGAATCAGAGCATCAGCCACGCCAATGATGGCGGCAAGGAGAAGTAAATATAGTTTTTTCATAATCCATCTGGTGCGCCCGGAGGGACTCGAACCCCCGACCCTCTGATCCGAAGTCAGATGCTCTAATCCACTGAGCTACGGGCGCATATCTGTAAAATACCTGTTGATGATAGCATAATTACCATCTGTTGGCTATACTAGCTATATGAGTTTAGAACTTCAAGAACACGTCTCCCTGGCCGAATACTGCACCATGCACCTTGGTGGCCCGGCACGTTATTTATGCACGGTTGATTCTAAAGAAACCCTGGCGGAGGCAGTCAATTGGGCCAACGATCAGGGCCTCAAAACTCTCA
>CAYPFI010000034.1:0-7057 GCA_964410005.1 uncultured Candidatus Saccharibacteria bacterium
AAGGAGAGCGCTATGCTCACTCACGACCAAGAAGTGCGTATACCCTGGGACAAATCCCTCATCATCCGCTTCGCGTTCTTGGACCTCATGCATGGGATTCCGAAGCGCAGCATCAAGTGGCTTGAGCTCCACTACGAGGAGCTGGGCGACGACCTGCGCGCCCTACTCCGCACGCTCAAGCAGTACCTGGCGGGCGAAGATCTCGACGTCGGCGAATCCGCCACCCTACTGCGCTTCTGGAGCTACTACCTCTGGACCTGCAATGAGGGCCGAACCATCATCACGCACGACACACTGAACCTGCGTGATGTCAGCAATGACTGGCGTCTGATCAACTGGAACGTCGACGAGCTCTGCGATCACCCCGAAGGCACCTCACAATGGGCCAGCATTGCCATCCTCTTTGGCAAGCGCGGCACTCGGCGCAAAACCGATCCACATGTCCAACTCAGCTACCGAGCTCGTAACGAATGGGAACAAGCCACCGAACGGGGTGAAATGTGGCCAGCACGCAAGGACGAAACCATCGCCGAGTGCATCGATGCAGCTCTGAACGGCGCAACACTACGGCTCAACAACTCCGAGAAGGGCTGCGCCGCAGTGGCGCTGAAGCGAATCACGCCTCGCGAGATGCGACGACGCTGGCCCAAGTCTATGAACCATGAGAGCAACCGACCCAAGGCTATGCGTTTTGCTATGCGACGGGCCAGACTACGCAAGGTCTTCTGGTGGCTGAAGATCTGGTCCGACGATCATCGTGTCGTCATGGCCATGGCCTGCACGGGCATTCCACGCAAGGCATTCAGCAACCCAGACTGCGTCAACAAGACGACGCCCTTGTTCTGGGAATTGATGGAACTCGCCAATTGACTGTGATATAGTGCGGGCATACCCGCAACGCTCTCCACAGGGGGAATCATGAGCGCCGCAATCACCCGTAAGTTGTTCCTACCCATCCTGGCCGCCTTGTTCCTGCTCTGTGGCTGCCTGAATCTCGGGCAGCAGTCGGTGTACGACGAGATCAAGGCCGATCGGCACGCCCACAACCTGCGCATGCCACCAGTCCAGCGTGACGCCCAACGCAAGGCGCAAGCCTGGGCCGACAAGCTGGCCCGCGAGAACACGCTGTACCACTCGACTCTCTCAGATGGGATCACCGTCAAGTGGTGTAGCCTCGGCGAGAACGTCGGCTACGGCCCCTCCGTCCACGCTGTCGAGAAGGCCTACATGGCATCCTCGGGGCATCGCGCCAACATCCTGTCCACCAAGTGGAACGGCGTCGGCGTGGGATACGCCACCAACGGCAAGCGCGTCTTCACCGTCCAGGTCTTCATCAAGACCTGCTGACCACCGACCGCACCACATGGGTCGGCAGCCGCTCCTCGCGAGTGGTTGCCGACCCGCCGTGCTTTATAAACGTTCTTTGTACCAGTTGTTAAAATCGTTTTTGAGGCCTTCGAGTAACGGCGTCAACTCGACTCCAAGGTCTTTAATATGCTGGTTACTAAAAATCATGTTGTGATTTCCAAACGGGAAACTTTCTCTAAGTCCTTCTTCACGAGTCTTTTGAGGTCCATTGGCAATATGTGCTTTTTTACCGACTAGACTTGCCATATACTCAACGAGGCCTTTGAGCGTAATCGCCTCATCACCTGCACAGTTGAACGCCCCTTCGATCTGCTTTTCAGCTAATATTGCAAATACCTCAGCCACATCTTCTACAAAGGCATACGTTACGATACCTTGCCCATTACCAGGCAGGGTAATCGTTTCATTCTCATTAATCTTGTTATAAATAAAGTGCTCGCGATCAAGATAGTTATCTACACCCAAAATGTATGTTGGTCGAACCGTTGCATACTTCTTGCCACTTCGAGCCAATACTTCTTCGCACTCAACTTTACCCTTTCCGTAATCTCCCATCGCTGGCCATACGCCTAATGGCGAATCTTCGGTTATCGGGAACATCTCAGATTCTTGATATGAGGCAACTGAACCAAAATGAAGAAAGAAATCATGTGATAACTCGTCAAGCGCTCTTTGGGTCTGTTCGCCATTATAGGCACACATATCGATGACGGTATCGAAGTGGTCATCGAGCTCAAAGCCATCATTACGATCGCCCTTAATGTGCGTTACACCATCGGGATATACATAGTCCTGCGTTCCCCGATTAAATACGGTAACGTTATGTCCATTGGCTAGTAATTTTTTGATAAGGATCGGGCCCACAAATCGCGAACCACCAATGATAAGAATATTCATAAACCTATGATACCAAAAAAGACGCTTGCGCGTCCTTGGATAATCATATGGAGGGCCATCGTGAGCTCTATTGGAACTTTATACTTGTCCAAGCTCGACAACTGCAAGAAGGGCCTTTTCTCGCAATCTTGGATCAATAAACATATGTAAGCCACCCGAATGGGGTACTTTTCGTAATGCCGGATCTCTTGGCTCAATAGGCTTTAGGCACTCAGCCGCATATATTAAGCAGGCATCCACCGGACGCAATCTAAACCCGTTTTGCTCTGATCGCAAAGGAACCGCGTAAGTAACCTGATCTCCCTGATCGACAGCTAGTCCATTATCAACCATCGCAGCACGCTCATACTCTTCTCCAAAAAATCCTAGATCTGAACTTACGTCCCTATCAGTACCTGTTTCGAGAGCCGCAGGAACTCGATCGCTATGTATAATTCGAAGTAATGGATTGGCAAGCGGAAATGGTGTATGGGCCTGTACTTGTCGAAATAGATCAGCCTCGGAAACCGCTCCATTGATAGCTATGCGCTGGGTTTCACCCAAAGAATGTAATAATCGCTGCACGCGGGCTTCGTGAGACTCTTCGGGCGACAGTTCTGTATGTTGTGACTCTTGCTCACTCATGATGTCATTATAACAAAAAGACGCTTGCGCGTCCTTGGATAATCATATGGAGGGCCCACCGGGATTCGAACCCGGGACGCACAGCTTAAAAGGCTGTCGCTCTAACCAACTGAGCTATGGGCCCACATCTGAATAACAGATATAAATATAGCCGAATACGGCATAAAAAGCAATGCTAGTGACGTTTGCCGTGGATGAGGCCGCCAACCATTAAGAGGATTGGCGCGGCTAACAGCCAAGCCAGACGGGTTTCGTAAATAATAGATGCTATGGCCGAGGAGTTAGTGGTAGCGGTGCGAGCACCTGGTTCCATCATCATGAGCGATACGGTGACGAGGAGTAAGCCGCTCAGGGCTGCGGTCACCATATTAATAACACCGCTGCTTTTTGATGCGTGATGATACGCATTGCCACCCGTGAGACCAAGGACGCCGATACAGATACCAAGGGCGAGGAATTTAAGATTTACAAGAGCTAGGAAGCCACCTAGCGAGCCAATCATAGAATAAAGTAGCGGCATGGCGAGCATGGCGATTCCGGCGCCGACATAGATGCTCATGCTCAAAAGCTTAAGACGGGCAGCACCGATCATGCTGCCTACAATTGTTACGGCGGCAATCGCAATAATAATCAGGATATCGGTAGTAGGTGAAACGTTAGGAATCTGGGTTGGAAATGTCATATAACACTTATGCTTACATCGGCAATCATAACATGCTTGGCTCTAAAAATACACGAGCCCCGGCGAGGGCACGGGGTCGTGCATCCGCCAGGGCGTGGTTGAGGAACAGGACGAGTTCAGACGAAGGAGCGCTTGCGGAACGCCTGAGCGACGGTGAGGACGTCAGATCCCAGGTTGCGATCAGCCAGGATCAGATCGTCGTCGACGCTGGCGATGCCGGGGTGCTCGACGACGAACAGCCAGCCACAGCGGCACTTTCGACGCTCTTCGTCGGTGATGGTGTAGCCCGCAAGGCGGGCCATGATCTGGTTCTGATCGCCGGGTTCGATGACCTTGAGGCGGGCGCTGCCCCACGACCAGGCGTCGCCGATGTGAACTTCCGCCTCATCGATCTTGCCGGCCAGCGAGATGGTCTCGCCGAAGAAGGGCGGGGTCAGAGAGCCGACGATCATCAGTTCATCTTGATCGTCGAGACCCAGGCCGTGCTCCAGCGCGGCGTAGTGCTTGAACGGGAAAGCGAAGATGGTCCCTGAACGTGCAGGGTTATCTCCGAGGATGCCGTCTCGATCGATGTGGATTTCCCCCTCTTGGAGGTTGCCCAAGATGTTGACCGAGTTGACCGGAATGGTCACTTTGGGTGCCATAGTATACCTCCATAGGTGGGCACGACTACATGGCGAAATTATAAAGTAAATATGGTTATTTTGAAAGCATGGGCGTTATCGACCGAAGAGGCCTTTGCCCTTACCAGCCTTTTCAAACTCCTGCAAAAGTTCTTTTTGCTTAGCACTGAGCTTATGTGGAATTTCGACGGTAACTTCTACCAAGTGCGAGCCACGACCACGTCCATTAACATGAGGCACTCCCCTTTCGCTGAGACGGAAGACCTTGCCGCTTTGAGTGCCAGCTGGAATCTTGAGCGTAACATCACCATCGACGGTTTTGATATCGACTTCGGTACCAAGAGCCGCCGAGACCATGGGGATAGTTACTTCCGAGAGAATATCATAACCTTGGCGATTAAATTGACGATCGTGTTTTACACGCACGTGAACATAAAGATCACCCTTAGCGCCACCAATGGCAGCTTCACCTTGGTTTGGGATACGCATGGTAGCACCATTATCGATGCCGGCCGGAATCTTAATTGTCAGTTCCTTGGTGCGATTAGTTACGCCCTCACCATGACACGTAAGGCAGCGCTTTTCTGGAACCTGACCACGACCATGACAAGTCGTACAAATAGTGGCCTGCTGAAAGGCGCCCAGGATGGTGTTTTGGGTGCGAACTACTTGGCCTTTACCGTCACAAGTCTTACAATCAACGAGTTTGCTATCGGGTGCAGCACCATCACCTTCACAGGTTTCACAAACATCTTGAAGCTCAAGTCGAATCTTCTTCTCCACACCAAATACTGATTCGTGGAAGGTTACATCAACACCAACTTGCAAATCACGACCGACGGGTCGGGTCTGGGCTCGCCCCCCACCCTGCTGACCCTGGAAGAACATATCAAAGATGTCGCCAAAACCCATGCCGCTAAAGTCAAAACCTTGGGCATTATAGCCGCCAGCACCACCAAAGGGATTGCCGCCATTCTGGGCAGCCGCATGACCATACTGATCGTAGGCTGCCCGCTTCTGGCCATCCTTGAGGGTTTCATAGGCCTCGTTGATTTCTTTAATCTTAGCGTCGTCACCACCATGCTTATCGGGATGATGCTCCATAGCAGCCTTACGGTAGGCCTTTTTAAGTTCGGTCTCCGTAGCTGTTTTACTTACCCCTAAAATGTCATAGTAGTCACGCGTGGTCACAAACTACTTCGTTTCTTCTTCCTTAGCATCTTCAACGACTTCGCCTTCAACTGGTTCTTCCGGTTTGGCTTCGCCTTCCTGTGCGCCTTCGGCGGCGGCAGCTTGCTCGTACATGGCAGCGCCAACTTTTTGCATGGCTTCACTCAGAGTTTCACCAGCCTTCTTGAGCTCTTCAGTATCAGTGCTTTCTTGCTTAGTCTTGGCTTCGGCAATGGCAGCTTCTAGAGCTGTCTTATCTTCAGCCTTGGCTTTTTCACCAGCATCCTTAAGAGTTTTTTCGGCAGTGTAGATGAGCGTGTCGAGAACGTTCTTAGCCTCAACTTGCTCTTTGCGCTTCTTGTCGGCTTCGGCATTGGCTTCGGCTTCGGCTTGCATGCGCTTAATCTCTTCTTCGCTTAAGCTACCACTATTCTGAATGGTGATGTGTTGCTCTTTACCAGTGCCTTTGTCTTTGGCGCTGACGTTTACAATACCGTTAGCATCGATGTCGAAGGTTACTTCGATTTGTGGTACACCGCGTGGTGCAGGTGGAATACCGTCGAGTACGAAGGTTCCTAGACTCTTATTATCGGCAGCAAATTCACGCTCACCTTGCAAGACATTGATCTCTACACTAGTTTGGCTGTCGGCAGCCGTACTAAAGGTTTGGCTCTTGCTAGATGGAATAGTCGTGTTGCGCTCAATGAGCTTGGTGCTCACGCCGCCCATGGTCTCAAGACCAAGACTGAGTGGAGTTACGTCGAGGAGCAGAACATCTTTGACATCACCGGCGAGGACGCCACCTTGAACGGCAGCACCGAGGGCGACCACTTCATCAGGGTTAACACCCTTAAGTGGTTCTTTGCCAAAGATCTCTTGGACCTTAGCCTGAACGGCTGGCATGCGGGTCATGCCACCAACGAGGATTACTTCGTTAATGTCTTTAGCAGTGAGGCCAGAATCTTTAAGAGCAGCTTGAGCTGGTGCAACGGTCTTTTCGATCAGTGGAGCGACCAAGCTTTCTAGCTTGCTGCGGGGCATGGTGTACACGAAATGCTTTGGACCATTGGCGTCGGCGGTAATGAACGGTAAGTTGATTTCGGTTTCTTGGGCCGAGCTAAGCTCAATCTTAGCTTTCTCAGCAGCTTCTTTAAGGCGTTGTACGGCGGCTTTATCGTCGCGGAGGTCAATTCCCTCTTGCTTCTTAAATTCATCGATCAGGGCGTTCATGATCACCAGGTCAAAGTCGTCACCACCAAGGTGAGTATCACCATTAGTACTGCGAACCTCGAAGACACCTTCACCAAGTTCGAGCACCGAAACATCGAAGGTGCCGCCACCAAGATCGTAGACCACAATTTTTTCTTCGGCCTTCTTTTCGAGTCCGTAGGCTAAAGCGGCTGCAGTTGGCTCGTTGATGATGCGCTTAACTTCGAGGCCAGCAATCTTACCAGCATCCTTGGTAGCTTGGCGCTGAGCGTCGTTAAAGTAAGCAGGCACGGTAATAACCGCTTCAGTTACCGGGGCACCCAAGAAGGCTTCGGCATCAGCCTTAAGCTTACCCAAGACCATAGCAGCGATTTCTTCTGGACTGTAATTCTTATCGCCCATAGTAACCTTGGTGGCGTTGCCATCTTTAACAATCTTGTACGGCATGAGCTCCATGTCACGCTTAATTTCTGGATCATCAATG
>CAYPFI010000035.1:0-6635 GCA_964410005.1 uncultured Candidatus Saccharibacteria bacterium
TAATGGTGGCATTTATTAAAAACTCATTAACTGCCGTCGGGTCATTTGGGAATCCCTTGGGCCAATCGAATTCGACATCAGAAATAACGTGGCCTGGCAGTAACTTCTGCAGACCAATGCGGACGGTTTCAACTTCTGGTAACTCGGGCATAAATCTATTATACAGGAGGGCTGGGCCCACCCGGCCGCTTGGCCGGGTGGGAGCGCCCCAGATCATGCGGGATGGAGAACCGGAGGTGATGAGCGTTGTGGCAGCTCTCGGATGTCGCGGACCAGCTGGCCCGCGATCTGCCATGGCAACTGCCGATCACGACCGAAGATCACCTTGACGCCGCGCATCATGAACTGCTGACGTTCCGGTTCGCCTGGAACAGCTTCTGCTGGGTGTGCTTTCACAAGCGCTCCGTAGCAGAGGTGCCGCAGGGTCTCATCATCGAGCTCTGCCGGATCGATCCCGGCACAGATGTACTCGACCAACTCGGATGCTGGCTCGGTTACTGTCTTACCCATGGTTTCCCTCCCGTGGGTCTAGGGGCTATCTTAGTTATAACATAAGCGTAATCAACAGGACTAGAGTTCGCCCCAATTTTTACCAAAATCAGTATCGACGGCCAGCGGCACACCCAAATCGTAAGCCTCTTCCATGGTGTCCTTAAGAATCTTGGCAACTTCGTCGGCTTTATCTTTGTCCGTCTCAACAATAAGTTCATCGTGAATTTGCAGAAGCAAGTGCGTACCTTCATCGAGTTTTGGCACAACATTAATCATGGCTAACTTATAAATATCGGCGGCAGTTCCCTGGATCGGCACATTCACCGCTACGCGCTCAGCAGCCGATGAAATCATATGATTCTTGCTGTTAATTTCGGGACATGGACGCTTGCGGCCCAGTAGTGTTGCTGTGTATTCATGCTTACGTGCAAAGGCCTTAGTATCTTCAATATACTGTTTGAGCTTAGGTCGGACTTCAAAGTAACGAGCAATAAACGCCACAGATTCTTCGTGCGTCATGCCTGTTGCTACCGTCAAACCATGAGCGCTCATACCATAGAGCACGCCGAAGTTAATCGTCTTGGCATTGTAGCGCTGCTCTTTGGTTACATCCTCGAGTTTTACACCAAACAGCTCGGCGGCTGTCTGCTGATGCAAGTCGATCCCCTTCTTGAACGTCTCAATCATACCTTCATCCTTGGCCAAGGCCGCTGCTACACGGAGTTCGATCTGGCTATAATCGGCACTTACCAAAACTCGGCCTTTTGGTGCCACAAATGCCTTACGGATCTCGCGACCAATGGGTGTACGGACGGGAATATTCTGGAGGTTTGGGTTGATACTACTTAGACGACCAGTCTGAGCGATTGTCTGATTAAAACTGGTGTGAATGCGACCATCTACCTCACTTACCTGCCCAGGCAGCGCGTCCACATAGGTACTCTTTAGTTTTGTCAGTTCACGGTACTGACTAATATAATCGATGATTTCATGTTCACCGCGCAAGCGCTCAAGTTCGGTGGCTGCCGTTGAATAGCCCGTCTTGCCCTTCTTCACGAACTGCGTGGGTAACCCAAGTTTATTGAACAGCACATCTTGCAGCTGATTGGGCGAACTAATATTAAAGGTGCTGCCTGCTAGCTTCCAGATCTTTTCCTGGCACGCCAAGATATCTTTACTAATCGTCTTATTAAACTTGGCCAAGAAGTCGACATCGAGCTCAATACCGACCAGCTCCATATCTCCAAGCACGGGAATTAGTGGCCACTCGGTCTGTTTGGCAATCTTGTCAAAATCTTCTTTCTTGAGTCGTGGGGCTAACTCTTCATACAGCCGCCAGGCAATATCAGCATCTTCACAAGCATACTGGGTGGCAACATCAATATCTGTCTCGTCAAAACTCTTCTGATCTTTACCCTTAGTGCCGATTAATTCCTCAATGGGAATCATCTCAATGCCCAGCTCACCATATGCCAGATCACTCAGGCCTTGAGTTCGTCCGACTGGGTTCAGAAGAAAAGCCGCAACCATGGTGTCAAACACAATTCCTTGCAGATTAATGCCAGCTCGTTTAAGCACCTGATAATCATATTTGATATTGTGCCCCACTTTGCCAACCTTAGGGTCCTCTAGCAACGAGCGAACCGACTCGAGTACGTCTTTGAGCTTGAGTTGATTGCCTGCTTTATGGCCGACCGGAATATAGTAAGCTTCTCCCTCTTTGGCGCTGAGGCTAATACCGACAAGTTGGGCCACCATAGTATCAACGCTTGTCGTCTCAGTATCCAGCGCAATCACGTCTTTGCCGCTTAACTTTTTAACAAGGATATCTAACTCTGTTTGCGAGGTAACCGATGAGTACTTCACATTCTTCAAGTGAGCTCGCTCCTTTACACCGCCTTGGGTGCCGTCGTCACCAAACAAGCTCGGCTCGCCATTGGTAGTTGGCTCTGGACCGGCCATTTCTGCGGGAAGCTTTGAGAGTAAACTCTTAAAGTTAAGCCGCATAAACAACTCGTGCAGTGCCTTGCGATCGACTTGATCCAACGTTGCATGCCTAAGGTCCATCTCAACCGGTGCATCGAGCACAATCGTCGACAACTTATAACTCAAGTAGGCCAGCTCTTTATTCTCTTCAAGTCGCTCTTTAAGCTTGCCTTTTAGATCACCAAGATTTTCATACACCCCATCAAGACTGCCATACTTCTGGATAAGATCAACCGCTGTTTTAGGCCCAACTCCCGGCACACCCGGAATATTATCACTACTATCCCCCTGAAGTGCCTTAAGGTCGATAAACTCCTTTGGCGTCAGTCCATATGTCTCCATCATTTCTTCTAAGCCATAAATTTGGGTCTCGCTAAAGCCCTTACGCAACATGTAGACTTTTACATTCTCGGCGACCAACTGCAGCTCATCTTTATCGCCAGTCACAATAATCGTTTCGAGCCCCTTAGCCTGACGACTAAAGGTACCAATAATGTCATCGGCCTCATAATTCTCCAGCTCAACAAAAGGAAGGTTCCAGGCTCCGACCAGCTCCTTAACGAATGGAATCTGCACCCGTAGTTCGTCATCCATCTTTTTGCGCGTACCCTTATACTCTGGATACATCTCTTTGCGGAAGGTCTTACTACTCTTGTCCCAGCAGACCACTACATACTTAGGCTTCAAGTCATTCATCATCTTGATCATAATATTGGCAAAACCATACACCGCGTTGGTTGGATCGCCATCTTTATTAGTCAGATGCGGTACCGCATGATAGGCACGATGAAACAGTGCATTCCCATCTACCAGCACTAAGCGTTCTTTTTTGCTCATACACTAAGAATACAGGGTTGACACGTATTTGTCTCGGGCGTACGCTGAAAATGAATTAGAAGCATAAGTGTTTCTCGCACCAACGACACCCTGGGGGACAATCAACATGGACTACTGGAAGCGTATCTCTGAAGTCGAAGTAGACGGCGCGATCGAGGAGGTCGATCGACCGCTCTGCTCTCACCTTCACCGTGGGCGCCACCACTCCTACGTCTGCAGCGCGCAGTCCGGTCACGAGACCTGCAGCCGCTGCCGAACCGCCTTCCCTTCCGGCAACCTCATCCCCATCGGTGAGGCCCTGAAGGAAGGCAAGACCATCCTGCACGTGATCTTCACCGACGACGCGCACATCCTCGACACCGACATCATCGAGGCGCTCATGGAGACGGACGATCCGGCCAAGATCGCCGAACTGGCCGACATCATGCAGGGCGCAACCGCTCACCACGAGCCCCTGGTGCTGGCCGCTGTGGCCTGACACCACCCCGCAAGACGGGAGAGAACCCTCGGTCGACTACGCGTCGACTGGGGGCCTCGTCTTTTATGGGCGTATAATTAAACTATGAGCGAATCAATTGTACTTGGCGGTGGATGTTTTTGGTGCCTGGATGCGGCGTATCGGCGCGTTAAGGGTATAGATAAGGTTACCAGTGGCTATGCAGGCGGCCATTGGCCTAATCCGACGTATGAGCGCGTGACGACTGGTACGACAGGCCATGCCGAAGTAGTAAACGTAGAATTTAATGAAAAGTTAATAAATCTCGGTACTATCCTCGAGGTCTTCTGGACGCTCCACGACCCCACTACTCTTAATCGCCAGGGCAACGATGTGGGCACCCAATATCGCTCAATTATTTTGTTCGATTCACCCGAGCAAAAGGCAGAGGTTGAAGAATCAATCCAAAAAACTGCCCTTCCTCTATGGGGCGACCACATCACCACTGAGGTAGTCCCTCTCGAGAAATTCTATCCTGCGGAGAATTATCATCAAGACTATTTCAATAAGAATCCAGAGCAAGGCTACTGCCAAATTATCATCAACCCTAAACTCGCCAAACTTACTAAAAAATTTGCTCAACTCCTTAAAGACTAGGCCGCACTATACACTTTCTGAGTTTTATCAGACAATAAATCATCATAGATCTTACCGATCTCATCATTTAGCTGCCCAAGCGTGCCATTGTTAAGCACGGTAACGTCTGGATTACTACGGGCGCCAGCTTGCTCGGTCACATCATTATCTTCAGCAATACCAGGTCGCTTGACCAGCAGCACGGTTCCCCCATTTCGATGAATCATTTTTTGATGAAGCGGATAACGAGCACCTCCAACAGTAACTAGCTTATAGCCGCGCTCTTGCAGTGTTTTAATGCGCTTCTCAATCACATAAGTCCAAACATCTTGATCTTCGCCGGCATCAACTTCCTCAATCATGCGAGCGCCTACCCATTGGTAGCAGGCCCGATGCAGCACTTTGTTGTCGGGAGTTATAGGCAGCGGGAACTCCTCATCTCGTGACTTCCCAGCTTCAATATACTTCTCGAGATAACTTAATAATCGATTAGCTGCCTCGCGACTCTCGGGCGTATCTTGAATGAGCAGCTTGGCAGGATCAACATCTAGGCCTGTTATTTGCTTCACGGGCTCAACTACCAGCGGAATAAGCTTATTAGCAATATCGATAGTTGATAGGCCTGACTCGAGGATATCGACTGTCCACTGCTGCACCCAAGCGTTTACCACTTGGCCAATTGGGTAGCTAAACTCTAGATCCGCCTTTACGTCTACGCCAGCCAGTCGTCGTAATTCTTCGCCAACCGTACTCTTGCCCTGCCTGGCGCCGCCAATCAAACCAACAAGGATCATTTAACTATCCCCTGTTCGGCCGCAAGTGCATAAATCTTTTCTTTAAACTCATCAAGGGTGCCGGCATTTTCGATTCTTACGTCAGCCATCTCACCAATCTTATCGATATTAAACGAAGCATCATCATCGCTACCCGTGCGCTCATTGGCCTCACTGGCCTTAAACTCATCAAGCGTCGTCTTGGTCTCTTCGTCACGCTTACGCGCCACCATACGTTCATATCTGACTTCAATCGGCGCATCAACCTGCACCAGAACCCCACCAAGCTCCTTGATAACCTTAGCTTCACCTAGACTACGGATACCCGTAATTACGGCGCCTGCATATCTATCAGCCTGCTCTTCAAAGCGCTTATAAGCCTCGCGGGCAAAATAGTCACCGCCAAATTCCTTGCGAAAATACGTAGCAGTTTCTTTTAAGTAAGGATCGCGCTCGATGCTGCCATGACGCTCCATACTCTTCTCGCGTACGATGTCGCTGGTCGAGACATGCAGCACGTTGTATTCTTCTTCTAAAATATCAGCTACAGTATCCTTGCCGCTGCCAAATGTTCCGGTCACACCGATAATAGGTTTACTCATACCCTAATTATACCTGATTCTGGGTAAACAAAAAACGACCTGGTGGTCGTTTTGTAATTTGCGGTTTGCTTGAAAGGCAAGGGTTCGGCCGGAGCCGGGGGCCCCGAAGGGCCCCCGGTCCATGATGCATCGTCGAGCGGCCTCGTGGCCGCGGTCCGGCTCAGGTGGAGCCGCCGGCGAGGTCGAAGGAGGCGGACGAGGGCGTGACGAGCGAGCCGAAGAACGAGCGGGCCGAGCCGAGGAAGTCGCCGCGCGGGGCGAGGCGGCGGCCGGGGCCGCCGATCAGGGTCCGGGTCGGGCGCTGACGGTTCGTGCTGGTGCGGGCGCTGTGCATCGGGGCGCTGGTCTCCACGGCGATGGCGTTCTTCGCGACGCCGGGGGTGATGGCCGAGCTGGTGGCCGGGATCGGGGTGCCGCGCGAGGCGGCGGGGTGGGTGGTGTGCATGGCGAGTTCCTCCGAGGATCTCTGATGGTTCATGCCCAGCCGGCTGGCTGTACATGTATGCCCTCAGGGCCGCAACGATCGAACCGATCGCATTGTACCCGTTGGGAATCAAACCACTAATACATTAGTAGCTTGATCCCCAACGGGTGACTCTTGCCTTTCAAGGATTCAGTTATTTGGTAAACCTAAACAACTATGTGGTAATAATAGCCACCTAGTATCCCCTTGTAAAGGCTTTTATTTGAGGTAGTCTTTGAGCTTCTTGCTGTCGCGGTGCTTGCGCAGTTTAGCGAGAGCCTTGGCTTCGATCTGTCGGATGCGTTCACGAGTAACACCAAACTCCTGCCCTACTTCTTCTAAGGTATGGCTACGGCCATCTTCTAAGCCAAAACGCATGCGGAGTATCTTTTGTTCACGAGGAGTTAAGA
>CAYPFI010000036.1:0-6609 GCA_964410005.1 uncultured Candidatus Saccharibacteria bacterium
AGCAAGATCTTCGACAATGCCGTAACCAGCTTCTTTGAGCACCTTCTCGACGGCGGCCGAAATATCTCCTATATAGGCGCCTGCTTTGACCTGTTTGATACCGGCCATCATTGAGCGCTTGGTAATCTCGATTAGCTGTAATGCGCGCACGTCAACATTACCAACTGGCACGGTTATAGCTCCGTCAGTAATGAGCTTATCAATCTCAACACCAAAATCAAGACCAACAATGTCGCCGTCATTTATAAGACGGCTACCGGGCATGCCGTGGACTACCTCTTCATTTACTGAAACACATAACGTAGCCGGAAAGCCCTGATAACCCAAGAATGGCGCGCCGCCACCGAGACGCTCAAGCTCAGCGCGTGCAATATCATCCAGATCACTAGTGCGCATGCCTGGCTTAATCGATTCTTTGAGAGTTTGGAGCACTTGGGCGAGAATACTCCCGGCCTTACGCATACTCTCGACTTCTTCTGTGAGCTTAGGCCGCACTCAAAGCCTCCTGAATTCTCTTGGAAATCTCATCCGGTGTCCCTACTCCATCGATTTCTTGAATGCCAGGGCTCTTCTTCCAGTAGTCTTGATTCGGCTTGGTAACATTATTATAAACATCGAGGCGCTTAGTGATCCCAGCTAAATCGTCGTCTATTCGACCTTCAAGTTCAAGCCTGTGATTAAGTCGCTTGACCAACTCCTGCTCTGGAACAACCAGGCGAACGACATTTGTCATAGGTCGACCAATCTCTTTAAGTTTATTGTCGAGCCAAGTTATCTCCTCCGGCAGTCGTGCCACTCCATCCAGCACAATGGGCTGATCTTTCGATATTTCAACCAACGCACCCTCTAACAGCCTCAGGACATCTCCACTCGAGGCCAAGGCGCCACCAGCGCTCTGTGCGTATACAGCAGGGTCGCGCCGTAGTAATGCACCCGACGAAATATGGGCCGCGTCTAGCACCTTGGTCAATCGCTCGGATTGGGTTCCTTTTCCAGACCCTGGTGGACCAAGCAATAAAACTACCGATTCCACAGCAAATCCAGTATATAAGGACTAAAGATTACGATACCCATGATTGCCGAGCCAACAGCAGTCACCAGCACTGCGCCGGCGGCCATATCCTTAATAAGGGCAACTTTGGGGCTTTGATCAGGATGGACAAGATCGAGCATCTTCTCGGCTACAGTATTGAAGATCTCAGCGATAAAAACCGTCATGATGGCAAAGAAAATAGCCACCATCTCGGCAGCCGGTAGATCAAGAGCAATGGCTGCAATCGATACGGCAACAGCAACAGCCAAATGAATACGGGCGTTACGTTCGCTTTTTAAGATATGGCCGAGGCCAATAAGCGCGTACTTGAAGTTTTGTATAATGCCCACGTTACGCATCCTTCCAGTTAAAATTTCTATACACGAGCCCGGCGTCGTGTAGTATATCAGCCTGCAAGCCGTCAACTTCTTCCCGATCAAGGTCGGTAGCGTGATCAAAGCCCGCAATGTGCAAGATGGAGTGCAGCATCAATGTTGCAAGCTCGTCGCGCATACTCGTTTTAGCATATGCGGCCTGAGCTTCGGCAATGGGAATGCAAATAGCTACATCAGCGAGCGTACCGGCTACTGGCTCACCATCTTCACTGTAATTAAATGTTAGCACATCAGTTGGATAGTCGTTGTCAGCATAATCTAAGTTCAACTGCTGGCTGGTCTCCTCATCAACGAACTGCACGGCTATATCGCCCTCTGGCAGCCAATCTGGCTCACGTTGAGCTAACACCTCAAGCACAGCTTCAATACCGCTGGCATCGAGCCCTTCGGTACCAAGTAGCTCAACATTCATTAGGCAAGCAACTTCTTTACCATGGCCGAGACACGACCACCATCAGCCTGACCTTGAACTTTGCCCATGGCAGCACCCATAACTTTACCCATATCGGCAGGCGAGGTAGCGCCAACTTGATCAATAGCTGCTTGGACCAATTTCTCGAGCTCATCATCGCCCATTTGCTCGGGCAAGTACACTTGGATAAAAGGAAGTTCGGCGGCCTCGTTATCAACCAGATCCTGTCGCCCCGCAGCCTCATAAGCCGTAATTGAATCCTTGCGCTGCTTGGCCTGAGTGGCAAGCACCTTCATGGCCTGCTCATCAGTCAGTTCGGAGCCAACTTTAATCTGCTCGTTCTTCATGGCCGTAATCAAAAGACGTAACACGGCAACTTTGTCGCCCTCGCCGGCTTTGAGTGCAGTCACCATATCAGTACTAATTTGTTCTTGTAAACTCACCTGCTTCTCCTTAATTATAAGCAAAACCGCACCGGGTGGTGCGGCATGCAGTTTAGCGCAACCCTAGGTATTGCTTGGCTTTGGCATCTTTTCTGGCCTTTTTGCGGATGGCGATGGAGCGTTCTTCACGCTTCGTCAGCGGCTTCTCAAAAAATTTCTTGCGGCGGGCAACACCCAGCACACCAGATTGTTGGACTTTCTTATTGAAACGACGAATCATGTTTTCTAATGACTCTTTGTCGTCCTTACGAGTTACTTGTAGCACGCTATCTAATCACCTCCCTTGTGACGGGCATAGTACCCGTGGCGTTATGGCTTATTATAGCGGAAATCGACAGATTTGCCAACCTGAAAAGTATTTAAACTTTTATGATGTTAAGAAGGTATAAGAAAAAATTATAAAGATCAGTAAAGAAACGCTGCAAGATTGGGATAAAGGCAGGAAGAAGTACAATCAAGAGAATAAGGAACAGCCCATTCGTACGGATTAAATTAATGAACCCAACGATTAGGCCAATGATAACAATCAAGGTAATCAGCCATTGGAGCGGTGCAGGAAAAATCGACAAAAACTGATTATAGGTGTTTACAAAGAAATCGTACCAACCCATTAAGCCAGCTCTTGAGTTATGTAATCGACAACCTTATCAACGACAAAGGTTTTCTGCTCACCATTACTCATATCACGAACCGTCACATTACCATCAGCGAGTTCTTTCTCGCCAATAATCAGCGCAAAAGCAGCCCCCAGCTTATCGGCTTTGCCTATCTGTGAGCCAACATTGCCCTTTTCAGAATAAACCGCGCCGATACCAGCATCAAGTAGCGCTTCGGTTAGCTTAAATCCAACTTTACTCGATTCAGAGGTACAAGCAACAAAAACTTGGGTCTGATTCGATTCTGGAGCCATAATTTCTGCTGCCTCAAGTTCGAGCAGAATGCGCTCCACGCCAAGCCCGAAACCAACACCAGGAGTTGGCACGCCACCAAGAAGCTCGACCAGACCATCATAACGTCCGCCGCCGCCCAAGCTAGCTTGTTGGCCCTCACGAGCGCCTACAAATTCGAAGACGGTATCAGTATAATAATCCAAGCCACGGACCAGCAATGGGTCTTGCGTGTATTCAATACCAACCTCGTCGAGATATGCCAAAACTGATTCAAAATGTGCCTTCGACTTCTCGTTAAGCGAGTCAGTAATCTTAGGAACATTTCTAAGCACTTCAGCGGTCTTCGGTGATTTGCTATCGAGTACGCGCATCGGATTAGTCTTGATGCGATCTTTGTCTATCTCGTCCAGGCCATCAATATTATCCTCAAGATAGCTCACTAACACGTCACGATACGCTTTCCGGCTCTCTAGGTCGCCAATGCTGTTAACCAGTAGTTCGGTCTTGAGCCCAAGCTTACCGTACAGACGATTAGCCAATGTAATAACTTGGGCGTCAGCGGCTGGAGTGGCATCGCCAAATACTTCAACGTCTAATTGCCAGAACTGACGCTGTCGACCAGCCTGGGGACGGTCATAACGGAACATCGGACCAACCGTCGTAAGTTTTACTGGTTGCGGCAAACTGGCCATGCCGTTCTCGATACAGGCACGGACAATGCCAGCTGTTGGCTCAGGTCGCAGGGCGATCAACTTACCAGAACGATCTTCAAAAGCATAAATTTCCTTATCAACAACGTCTGTACCAGTTCCTACACCACGCACAAACAAAGCCGCCTCTTCGACCAGGGGAGTCTCTATCGATTGATAGCCAGCCTGATCAGCCAATTCCTTAAAGGTGTTTACGACATACGTAAAAAGCGGCTGCTTTTCTGGCAGCACATCATACATACCGCGAACTGATTGAATTTTTTCTTGTTTAGCCATGCGTTTATTTTATCATATCTTAAACGACAGAGCCTCCGGCGAACCAGAGGTCTGCCGGAGGCGAGGATGAGTGGTCGGGATACCTCAGTGGCGACTACGCGATACCTAGCTCGGCTTCGAGGACCTCCACGAGCAGTCGGGCGAAGCGCTCGTCCTCCTCTGGATCATCGCGACTGGAATAGGTAGCGACGCTGCGATCGGGGCCAGGCAGGACGACGACGTGCGTCTGATGCGGCGCGGTGGTCACGAAGAGGGCGGCCTTGCAGCGGTACTTGTCCCTGGTGCGGAAGGGCATCGTGACCACAACCGCGCCAAGGCGCTTGCCCACCTTCTTGAGAAAGGCCTCGAGCAACTCGCCTTCGTGCTCAACATGGCTAAGGATCTCATCGAGCAGATCGGCCATGTTGGTGTAGTACGGGCCATGATAGCCCTCGATCGTTGCTTCCATCGGACGAAAAGGTGTCATGACAACTCCCTGGGGTGGAACGGATCTTGCGGATAGCCTGAGTCTACTATTCCCCTATCACTGTGTCAACCTGACGGACAACGAGCTGAAGACTCAAGTTACCATTAAACTCGTTCTTATCAATATGAGCAATAACACTCACCTGCTGACCTTCTGCAAGATCAGGATGCTTATCGGCAAGACCGAAACCAATTCCCGAAAGACGACTCTTGCCGTCGCTAAGGGTCAACTTGGCATGACGCTTGTCATTGCCAACCCAGCGCATATCAGTTATCTCAACCGACTCGATAGCAATGCTGGGCTGGCGATTACCGTTGCCGAATGGTTCAAGCATTGTCAATCCATTATGAAGATCCCAGTCGATATCTTTAAAATCTTTGAGATTAATATCTGTATCGACTGATTGTTCTGGAAGACCATCAGACACCTCTAGAAAGTGCTCGTTCAATCGATGACGCAGTTGATCAAGTTTATCCACAGGTATAGTGTAGCCAGCCGCAAAGGCATGTCCGCCGTATTTTACAAATAAATCATCAACTGTCCGCAGCGCGTCGATCAGATTAAAGCCGCCGAAGCTGCGCGCCGAGCCCTTAGCATTATCCCCCATCACTTGCATAATCAGCGTTGGCTTGCCAGCACTCTCGGCTACTTTACTAGCAGCAATACCAACAATTCCATGACTCCAGTTTGGACTTGCCAGAACAAGAACGGGATCATCGGCATATTCAGCTGCCATCTCCTTAGCTTCTTTAACGATGGTTGCTTGATCGCTCTGACGCTGCTTATTCAAGCTGTCGAGCTCACCAGCAATAGCTTTAGCTCGGGTAGCGTCATTGGTTAACATAAGCTCTAAACTGCGCGCAGCGTGCTCTAAACGCCCTGCAGCATTCATCCGCGGGCCAAACATAAAGCCCAGAGTATAACTGCTGATTGATCCCATCTCTACCCCACTGACTTCAGCCAATGCTCGGATGCCGACTCGTCGGGTTTTATTCATAACTTTGAGGCCAAAACTAGCTAGCACTCGATTCTCGCCAACCAAGGTAACCACGTCACAAACCGTGCCGAGCGCTACCACATCCAATAACCACTTTTCGTGACCCTTCTCTGGCTTACCGCTGGCCTGCTGGAGAGCTTGAGCGAGTTTAAAGGCCACGCCTACGCCAGCCAGGTCTTTAAAAGGATAGTTACAATCGGATTGCTTTGGATTGATTACGGCAATTGCGCTCGGAATGACAGCCGGCACCGAGTGATGATCGGTCACAATAATATCTAAACCATGCTCCATAGCCCAGGCTACTTCCTTGGCGCTAGTGATGCCGCAATCGACGGTAATGACCAGATCGACACCCTCACCTTTGAGTTTATCGAGCGCATCATGATTAATCCCGTAGCCCTCTTCGAAGCGGTCAGGGATATAGCTTCGAGCCTCGTGACCAAGATTTTTGAGTGTCTCAACCATAACCGCGCTAGCGGTAATGCCATCAATATCGTAATCGCCATAAATAACGATGGATTCTTTTTTCTCCACGGCAATCAGGATTCGATCGACTGCCGCCTGCATTCCTTTCATTAAAAAAGGATCGTGCAGCTGCTCGTCATAATTAGGGTTAAGAAAGGCCTCAACCTCTTCAGGCTTCTCATATCCGCGCTTAATTAAAATATCCCGCACGAGCGGGTGAAGTCCCTGGGTCATACATCTAGTATATCAGCTAACGGCTTTTAGAGGCTTGGCTCTTGAGTACCATACTCTGGAGTTCTTTGTATAAGGGAAATTCTGGATTAGCGGAATAAACTTTGGTGTTAGCTTCACGATCAACTTTGACGAAGCCGGCTTTCTCCAGGCGATGCAGCTCACGCTGAATATTGCCGGGGTCTTCCTTGGTCAATTTGGCCAAGCCCCGAACGTGAATACGATAATCAGGGTACTTAGTAAATACCGTAATAATCTTGCGCCGCGTTCGCGATGTAATAAATAGATCGA
>CAYPFI010000037.1:0-6419 GCA_964410005.1 uncultured Candidatus Saccharibacteria bacterium
AATTGAATCGATTAAGTTACGGGCGCTAATGTCAGCAAAACGATCCAGGTTGATCACATCATCATAGGCAAGCGTAAAGATGTCGACAGGCGATTCTATAATGCCTTCTTCCATGAGCTGTGCCAGAATCTTTTCACCCAAGCCATCGATATCAAAAGCAGCCTTACTAACAAGATGAATAAGTTGCTGCCAGCGCACTTCGCCAGCACTCAAGTCCGCCAGTCGAGCTACGGCTTCACCTTCAGGTCGGACTACTTTTACCCCATTAATCTCAGTTGGCATTTTAAATGCTTTTTCCTTACCAGTGCGCAGACTGACAATTGGCTCCACGACTTCAGGGATAATATCACCGGCCTTTTGGATAATGACGGTGTCGCCAATAAGCAAACCTTTACGAGCGATTTCATCTTCATTATGGAGGGTGGCACGTGCGACCGTTGAGCCGGCCACAACAACTGGTTTAAGTACCGCGTAAGGTGTGACGGCACCCGTGCGACCAATACTGACGCGGATATCTTCTAGGATAGTTGTAGCGGTTTCGGCTGGGTACTTGTAAGCAGCGGCACCACGTGGGGCTTTGCCGGCTACACCAAGTTTGGCAAAATCAGCGTTACTGTTCACATTAATGACGAGCCCATCGGTACCAACCGGAAGCTTAACGCGCTTCTCGCGCCATTTTTCAATGTACGCTTCGATCTCTTTGATGTTGACCAGCGCCTCGTCGCCTTCATGAACTTTAAATCCAAGTTCACGTGCCATGGCATGCTCGTCGGCATGGGTCACAAGTTCAGATAAATCCATTTCGATACTGTATGCAATGAACTGCAAACCACGAGCGGCAGCCGCTGACGGATCAAGCTGGCGAATGGTCCCGGCACCAGCGTTGCGCGGATTGGCAAATAGCGGCAAGCCTTGAGCTTCACGTTCCTTATTCATCTTCTCAAAATTAGCCTTGGGGAAGACTACTTCACCACGAACTTCAAAGTTTTTATAAACCGATTGCGGGACCTTACTAGACTTACGAAGCCTAAGCGGGACAGTGCCGATTGCTCGCACACTATGCGTTACATCTTCACCCACACGTCCGTCGCCACGGGTTGTAGCACGAACAAATAAACCATTTTCGTACTCTAAGCGCATACTCAAGCCGTCCATTTTGAGCTCGGCGTAATACTCGATATCTGTTTTACCTAGTAGCTTATGAAGGCGCTTCTCCCAGGCTTCAAGCTCACCAATATCAAAGATATCCTGCAGGCTCAGCATTGGTGACGGGTGCGGTACTGATTTAAACTTACCGCTAACGGCACCACCGACACGCTGAGTTGGAGAATCGGGCGTAATCAGGTCTGGATACTGAGCTTCAATCTCCTTTACCTCATTATTAAGGCTGTCGTAGACGGCATCATCAACGCTTGGCTTATCAAGCACAAAGTACTCATAACGGTATTCTTCGAGCTGGGTTCGGAGTTGTTCGAGACGAGTCTCAGCTTGCTTTTGGCTGTCCACCGAGGGCCTCCAAGATGTTATAGCCATAGATGCTAGCAAACGGAACAAGTACTAGCGCTGATAGGATTTGCAGTAAGCTCGTGGCGATCTTGGCCCATAAGCTGGCAGACTCAGGCAGGGTGCTGATGGCGAGTGATGGAATGATGAGCACGAGGAGCATTAGAATCGCACCGGCCAGCATGGCGCCGAATACACGCCAGCCCTTACCGCGGACTAACGAGCTGCTGAGTTTGACAGCCGCAATTGGATTCACGTCTGCTTCCTGCACGAGGTACAGCGCAAAGACCGATCGGGTTAGCCAACGGAAGGTTGGTAGTGCGAATAAGAGCCAGATGCCACCCAGCAAAACCATCTCGACCGCCCCGAGACCAACCGTAGCGCCCGTACTACCACTAATGTAGATGAGGCCACCAATAAGCAGTGGGATGAGCTGTAATCCAAGTAGTCCTACGACGCACATAAACGCCACGAATCGAGTCGTGCCAGCATAGTAGGCCTCCCCAATGGTGACTTTTTTACTCCCTGCTTTGAGCTTCATGACCGTCGTAATAACGGCGATGTTCATGATAAGCGTCGCAAAGGATCCATATGATCCAAGTGTTTGATCATTATCTGTTAACAAATTGAGAATTACTACCGGGATCATAATGAGCAAGATGACTGGTACCAGACTACCGCGCAGGCGCCACATATCTTTTAAGCAATTTGTAATAAGTTGGCGAGTTTTAAGCATGATTCTCCATATGTTCTAGATTAGCAATACGTTCAGCAATGGGAGGATGGGTGCTCAACAAACTTGAGGCTATCCCCTTTTTACCAAGCGGGTTCGAGATAAACAAGTGCGAAGTGGCACTACTGGCCTTTTTCATGGGCTTACCGTAGGTATCGAGCTTCTGCAAAGCGCTGGCCAACCCCTCCGGATAACGCGTCAATTGAGCCCCACTGGCGTCAGCCAAGAACTCGCGCTTGCGTGACACGGCCAGCTGCACCAGCACGGCAATCAGAGGCGTAATGACGGCCACGGCGATGGCGATGAAGATACCAAAGCTATTATTATTGTCATCATCTCCACCCCAAATACTCATACGCAGCAGCATATCGGCCATAATAGCGATGACACTTACCAGAGCGGCCGTAATAGCCATGACGCGAATATCGTAATTCCCTACATGGCTGAGCTCATGGGCCAACACGCCTTCCAGCTCCTTCTTATCCATGATTTCCAGCAAACCCGACGTCACGGCCACGTAGGAATGCTTGGGATCGCGACCAGTAGCAAAAGCATTGGGCGCTGGATCATCCATAATGTACACTTCGGGCATAGGTAATCCGGCGGCAATCGTCAGGTTCTCAACGGTACGATAGAGCTCAGGTGCGTCGCGTTTAGCAATCGGCTTAGCCCCACTCATGCTCAGTGCAATGCGGGCCGAAGCAAAGTAGCTAATCAGGGCGTAGATGACAGAAAAACTCAGAGCATAGATCACGATACTATCGTCGCCAAAGTACAAACTGAATCCATATGATATACCACCCACCAACAACACAAAGACGAACATCAAGAGAATGGTCTTGCGCTTATTGGCAGCGATGATTCCGTACATTTAGAACTTAACGTCTACCGGTTTCTCGGCAGCTGCCTTTTCGTTAGCTTCAACATCAAAGAAAGTGTAAGGCGTAAAGCCCAGTGACTTAGCAATCATGTTGGTTGGGAAAACCTGAAGTTTGATATTAAAGTCACGAACATTACCGTTATAGAAGCGGCGTGAAGCCTGGATCTTGTCTTCGGTATCAACGAGCTCGGTTTGGAGCTGCATGAAGTTAGCGTTAGCCTTGAGATCTGGGTAAGCTTCACTGACGGCAAACAAGCTCTTGAGTGCGCCAGTTAGCTGATTGTCAGCATCGGCCTGAGCAGCTAAATCACCCTTGGGGGCTTCCATGGCGGCCGTACGGGCCTTGGTAACTTCCTGGAATACACCCTTTTCGTGCTTAGCATAGCCCTTAACAGCTTCAACGACATTAGGAATCAAATCCAGACGGCGCTTCATCTGCACGGTAATATCACTCAGCGCTTCATCACTGCGCAATTTAGCCTTTACGAGACCATTGTAGGTAGCCCACAGCCAGATAACGACCAGGACAACCAGACCGATCAAAACATACATCATAATCCACTCCTTGCTTATACTTCTATTATACGCTTTTTACTGGTGTAAAAACACCTATCGTTTCCTATTGATAACGATCTCGGCCACTTCCATATTTTTGGGAAGGTCAACGATATTCTTCATGAAACCAGCAACATCCTCAGGGTCCATCCAGTTTTCTGGGTCTTTGAGTGGCTCACCCGTCAGCTTCTCGGCAATTTTTGACTTAAAGCCGCCGATACAAAAACTAATCACGCGATTAGTATCTTTGAGCTCTAACTGGAGGTTCTGACTAAAGCCACGTATGGCCCACTTGGTACTGCCGTACACCGTATTATCGTAGTGGGCTCGGGTACCTACCGTAGACGATACATTAATAATGTCACTTTTGTCTTTCCTCATTTTACTCACCAGCTGCGAGGTCAACAAAATGGGTGCCTCGATGTTGATATCAAACACACGCTGAATCTCTCCTGGCGTAATACTCTCGACCTTTTCAAGACTCATCACACCCGCACAATTAATAAGTGCGTCGATTGGTTCGTCCATCTGATTAATCTTTTGAGTAGTGGCTTGAATCGAGTTAACATCTCGCAAATCAGTCAGCATATTCACGTCGGCATATTCCGACTCAGTCCGTGAGATATTAATAACCTTTTTACCAGCTTCTTTGAATACTCTCGCGAGCTGCAAGCCTAATCCGTCACTAGCACCTGTTATAACAATCATAAAAGCCCTCTTGTAATCATATTTGGTGGGCGAGGAGGGACTCGAACCCTCAAGCCTGAAAGGCAACGGATTTTAAGTCCGTCGTGTATACCAATTCCACCACTCGCCCAATCTTTGGAGGCACCGACCGGAATTGAACCGGCGTACGCGGTTTTGCAGACCGCTGCGTAACCACTCCGCCACAGTGCCATGGTACTGCTTGATTATACTGGATTGACTCGGGTTTGATAAGAGTATTTACTCATCAATGTTTTCATTGTAAAATAACACAGTTCCTACGAGAAGGAGGCCGTCATGGCCAAAATCGACCTTGATGAACGAATCCAGGTACTCAACAAGCTTCTGGGGTGGGCGCGCGAGCACGCGATCTCCATCACCAACACCGGCAGGTTCGCCATGATCGATGCAGCCGAAGATGGCATCGCAAGCATCGCCGAGGTCAAGAGCCTGATGCTCAAGCTGCGCGAACTGGGCTACATCTACCGCTGTGGCGGCACCAAGCAGTCGCCCATCTGGTATGTGAAGCCTAATGGCCTTGTCACCATCGAAGAATACCGACGCGAAGGTGGCATCCCGGTCGACGAACAAGTACGCGCCCTGCAAGTCTCACTCACAGCCGCCGTCGGCCGCATCGAGGAGCTCGAGCAACAGCTCACCGAACGTGAGGGAGGCAGCTCGTGACCAAGCCGTCACCCATCTGGCCACGGCTCAGTCTCTACTTCCGCCAGCGTCCCGACAGGCTCCTGCCACCCAAGATCATGAACGCCATGGGCGAGCTCACCCAGCTCGAGACCCAAGTGCTTCTGCTCAAGACGCAGGTCAACCAACTGGTCGCCCGCCTGTGCGAGCCAACGGATTAGCGCCAGGAGGATCAACGACGATTCTCCTGGCGCCCACCGCCCTTATGCTTAGTTTGTAGACAAAATTATAAAACAAGAGTATAGTATGCCCATCCTCTCCCAGAAAGGGTTGGTTATGACAAAAACGCCATTTGGCGCACTAACCGACCTGGAATGGGTCGAGACGCTCAACGAATGGTTGAACTGGATGCGCTCAAGCCAGGTCAATCACGAGACCAACATTGGTCAATTTAGCCTTAGTACTCGTAAGGTGCAAGGATCAGTGAGGGTGTCAGAAGTAAGCAGGATGCTCCAAGCCTTGGGACTTTTCAAACAAGCTCCCGGTTGGGTCAAGAGCAAGCCAATCTGGTGGGTTTCTCCAGACGGCGAGGTTACCCTCAAGGACTACCTCAGCGTCAGGAAGCCACCCAGACAGCCGGTCGCTATGTCACAGCGCCAACAGCTTCAAGCACGAGAGATCAGGCTCGAACGACAACTCGAGGCAATCCAAGCGCGTGGCGCAAGCATCGAGGCCGAGCTCACGAGGGTCCGAGCAGCCCTCAAGGAACAGTCGAGGGATGAAGGCTGACGCCGGGGAGCAATCCCTGGCGTCAGCCCCTTGAGTTTATGACCCAAATACGATACAATTTCTCGGTCGGATGTCCTTTATGCCTGCGCGGGTGGTGGAATGGTAGACACGCCAGCTTGAGGGGCTGGTGGCCGCTTTAGGCCGTGGAGGTTCAAGTCCTCTTCCGCGCACCATATATGTTAGGGCGATTAGCTCAGTTGGCTAGAGCGCCTCGTTTACACCGAGGATGTCGGGGGTTCGAGTCCCTCATCGCCCACCATAGTTCTGTTTGGATCTGGCGCCTTAGCTCAGTTGGTAGAGCAGTGGCCTGAAGAGCCTCGTGTCGTTGGTTCGAATCCAACAGGCGCCACCATAGTTTTATACATGCGGGTGTAGCTCAGTTGATAGAGCGCTTCCTTGCCAAGGAAGAGGCCCAGGGTTTGAGTCCCTGTACCCGCACCATGAAAATCGCACAGATGTGCGGTTTTTTTGTTATATGAGATACAATTGGTACATGTTAGTTTTTATTGATGACTCTGGAGATCCTGGCTTTAAGCTCGACAAAGGTTCGAGCCCCTTCTTTGTAATTGCCTGTATCATTTTTGATGACGAACTTGAGGCCGAGAAAGCAGC
>CAYPFI010000038.1:0-6321 GCA_964410005.1 uncultured Candidatus Saccharibacteria bacterium
ATACCTAGTTTTTTTGCTTCAACTGAAGCGGCCAGCACGGAGGTACTATTGTGCAGGAAGGGGACAACGGCCACTGGCCAGCCGCGCAGCTCAGGTGCAACCTGCTGCTCAACACTTGCGAAGAACGAGTTCATATCAACAAATAGAGCTCGATTAGCGGCAACCTGAAGCTGTTCGGCCGTGTAGAGCACGAGTTTACGCGGCAGCGCGCGCGGCGACTAATTCTTCAGTAGCCCGCACGGTGGCAGCCTCAGCCTTTTCACGTTGCTTGCCTTGCAGGTACTTAATCAGGCCCCAACACTGTTTAATAACAGCTGTGAAATCTTCGCTGAGGGCCTCGGTTTTTGCTCCGAACTGTTTCTCAAATTCTTCTAAATGAGCAATGGCTTCCTCGGCGGCAATACGGGCATATTGAAGGGACTGAATTTTGATCGTGTAGCTAAAACGTTCATGAGCCTCACCAATATAGTGAGCTGTCGCGGTAGCGGCGCGCCACAAGCTATTACCAAGAGGATAGAAGTTCTCCTGGGGCATTTCTGAGATAAGACTGAACACCTTACCCTCCAGCTCGTGGGCCAGCGTATAGACCTTTAATTGTTCGACTGATGATTTGTTTGGCATAATGCCCTCCTTGTAATGCACCCGTACTCCAATACTAGCCGAACAAAAACCGAACGTCAAGACCCAGGTTCTGGTATAATGGATCGCATGAGTTCTCGAGTATTCCAGTTTGATACGAATCATGGCCAGGTGACTACGCCGCTGTTTATGCCGGTGGGCACCATTGGTGCTGTTAAGGGTGTGACACCTGATGAAACTCGCTCGACAGGTGCGCAGATCATGCTCAGCAATACGTATCATATGCATGTCCGAATCGGCGAGGAGATCGTAAAGAAGCAGGGTGGCTTGCAAACGTTTACCGGCTGGAACGGCCCGATGCTGACTGATAGCGGTGGCTTCCAGGTGTTTAGTTTGGCTAAGATGCGCAAGATTACCGAAGATGGCGTGACTTTTGCTGAGCCGCGGACGGGTGACAAAATTGTGCTGACGCCCGAAAAAAGCATGCAGATTCAGTTCGATCTTGGCGCTGACATTATCATGGCTTTTGATGATGTGGTCAGTCTGGACGGCAGTGAAGCGGGTCGTGAGCGCGAGGCGATGGAGCGATCCATGCGCTGGTTAGAGCGTTGTGTGGCCGAGCATAAACGCCTGAGCGAGGGTATGGATAAGCCGCCGCTGTTATTCGGAATCGTACAGGGCGGTCTCGATAAAGAACTGCGCAAGGAGAGCCTCGAATTTGTTCAATCTCAACCAGTTTCGGGTATTGCCATCGGCGGCCTGAGCGTTGGCGAACCCCGTGAAGAGATGTTTGAGATGCTCGAATACCTCGAGCCATTTTATGATCCAAAGCGACCGCGTTACCTGATGGGCGTCGGTCATCCCATCGACATGCGCTTTGCCATCGACCACGGTATCGACATGATGGATTGCGTCTTGCCAACCCGTAATGCCCGGCACGGCACGGCCTGGATAGAAGGGGATAAGCAAATCAATTTGCGAGCTGAAGTTTATAAAGAGGACTCTGGTCCACTCGATCCAAGTTGCGATTGTTCGACTTGTACTGGCCCCTATTCGCGCGCCCTCATCCGCCACATGCTGCATATTGGCGAGATGCTCGCCGGTCGCCTTATCTCGGTTCACAATCTCCGCTACGTCCAGCGCATCTGCGAAGAATATAAGCCATAAAACCAAAGAGCCCTCCCGAGCAGAGGACACGATGGTCCGCCTCTCAGGAGGGGAATGTGGGCGGATAGTTGATTTTGGGCTATGCGAGTGGGCTAGGCGGCCCGCTTGACTCCCATTCGCTTCAACGTGATCCTCTCGAAGTGTCGTCGCATGACCAGGACTTCACCCAGCAGGTCCTTGCCGAACTGCGGGTTGACGAGGACGGTGATCACTCGGTCGTTCTCGCTGGGGTCGGAGTAGCCCATGTCGGTGAGCTTGTCGCCGATGATGAGGATCTTGTAGTTCAGGCCCAGGGTCCATCTGGCCGACCGCATCATGTCCTTGATGCGACTCAGGAACACGGGGTCCTCCTTGATCGCGCATCGCCAGACCTGCAGCCAGGTCGAATCACCGTGGAGCTTGTGGTAGATGTTGAAGCGCGAGGTGCTGCTCTTGCTGGCCAGGATGATCTTGAAGCCCTGGCGCTTGAGCATCCAGATGCAGTCTCGCATCTCGTCAGAGATGCTGTCCTGCTTCATCCCGGTGATGGTCAGATCGACGTCGGACACGATCACTCGAACGCCGGCTTTCCAGTGGCGCTCCCAATCGTTGGGAGTGAGGTCCAGGATGCCGGTGGCCGTGTACTGCGGTGGACGCAGGTTGCGGCTGTTTCGGCGGGCGTTGGACCACCTGACGAGGTACACGATGATCAGGATGGTGACGAGGGCCCAGAAGAGCCACTCGAGGATGGTACTATTCATTGCGTTTCCCTTCGAGGGGGCGAATGTCCGCATAATTGTGGCAACTTGAGGCCTAAATTGCAAGCATGAGCGGTTCATAAATGGTGGTCGCTACAGGATTCGAACCTGTGACCTCTGCAATGTGAATGCAGCGCTCTAACCAGCTGAGCTAAGCGACCGAACCTGCTAATCGTAACCCATCTGGGCGGTAGTTTCAATCAGGCCTGCAGCAGGCTTGACCAAGCATAGGAACTTTGGTAAGCTTCTTGCAATGCGAATATTAGACACCAGTTTAATAGCAAGATGAACCGCCGAAAGGCGGTTTTTTCTTACTCGCAGCGCACCCCGCAATAAGGAGAGGTTTAGATGATTGACTGGATTGTTGATGTTAGCTGGCCGTGCCAGGCCACACAAGAGCTCGAGTCGCCCCTCGAGGTAAAGGCGCTACTCGATGCTCTAGAAATTCACTCGCCCATCTTCGGTCATCGAGTAAATGATCGCTACTTCGTGTGCTTCTACGTCGAGGCCGAACGCGCCAGCCAGGCTACCGAACTGGCCGAAGCCCTGCTCAAGAAGGCGCTCGAAGCCTGCCATCTTCCTTGGCCAGACTCGCGCCGAGCTATCTGTGACATCGTGGATCCTGATGTGCAGAGGTACCAAACCCAGCTGTCGTTTGATGCGATTGTTGACACCCTGACGGCCGAGGGCTTCCATCCAACCTTCCCAGCCTCCTAAGCCTCTGCTTTGCTAAGGCTCTGTTGTAAAGACTTGTAACGGAGCCTTTACGCAGTGGGCGTTTTGCGCTATAGTTACATCTGTTGTTTGGACCCTTAGCTCAGTTGGCTAGAGCGCTTCATTGACGTTGAAGAGGTCACAGGTTCGAATCCTGTAGGGTCCACCATATTTTATGATCAAACAAGTTATGCTACACTGAACCTATAAGTGAGGGTAAGTTATGGCTAGGATTCCAGAAGCACCAGAACAAGAAGTGTCAGAAGAAAGTTACGATCATGCGCCAAAATTAACGCAGGCAGATGCTGCTGGTCCAGATAGCACACCCCATGAAGTGGCTACGCCAGAGTCGGCTGAAGCATCAGCCAGGATTAAGCTGGGAGCCCCCTTTCCTAACGTGAAGGATAGCGAGGTCATGGACCCATCCGATCCTAATATGTACAACAAATATGGCCATCCTCGTTTAGATCCTGAAGCTGCTCGTAACTTAGCTAAAGCACCGGGAGTAAGAGAAGCAGAAGAAGATTTGGCGCGTCATCAGAGGATTGCGAAGGATGCCCGAGCCGATGGTGGTATTGAGTCTCCAGAAGAGACCGCGGACGGTTTTGATGCTGCTGTAAAACGAATGAATGTTGTTGAGGAAGCGCAGGATGATGCGATAAAGCAGGGCATGGTAGATCGCGCTGAAGCCCGCCATGAAGCGCGTCCTTGGTATCGCAAACTAGCTGATAGACTTCGAGGTAAAGATGGGGATCAAGGTCAGGAGCAACCCCAAGAGCAACAAGCTCGTGATGCTCAAGATCAGACAGGTGATGCTGTTGCCCAACAATCAACCGTTGAAGTACGCAAGAATGGAATACTGCCCACCCGAAGTGTCGTGGAGGTTCCGGCTGATGGTTCGGATGAGAAGACTCGTTTTAGTGGCTTATGGAAAAAGGAAACTGCCGAGGACTTAGCTCAGGGTTTACGAGACAAGATTGCTAGCGGTGAGACCAATGATGATGCCGAGTATTTGGGCAAAAAAGAATAAGTACCTGTGCTATAATAAAGCCAAGTTAATAGAGTGTTGAGTCGGTCTAACCACCCGAGGAGCTCCGTTCGCCGGTGACGTACAGCGGCAAGAGAGAAAGCTACCAAGCTAACCTGAGTGGAACCGTCCTAGCAATAGGGCCTCAGGATACGAGGTAGCTTTTTGTGCAAGTTAGTGAAAGATAGAGGAGTGAGAATATGAGCGATCAAGATCAACTACATGCCATGCGCCACAGCCTGGCCCATATTATGGCCACGGCAATTACGAAGCTGCATCCAGGCGCTAAGCTGGGTGTTGGCCCCGTCGTCGATAACGGATTCTATTACGATATCGACATCGATGGCGTGACCATAAGCGAAAAGGACTTTAAGCAGATCGAAAAAGAGATGAGAACGGTTATTAATCGCGATGAGACGTTTGAGAAGAGCGAAAAGGCTGTTGATGAGGCTATCGCCTGGGCCAAAGAAGCCAAACAACCCTATAAAGAAGAGTTGCTCAATGATCTCAAACGATCAGGTACGACCATCGCTAAGGACTTGGATGTTGATGAGCTCGGCTTGAGTAGCGATGGTGATAGTAAGATCGAGAATGTCTCGTTCTACACCAACGGTGATTTCACCGACCTGTGTCGTGGACCTCATGTTGAATCGACGGGCAAGGTTGGTGCCTTCAAGCTAATGCGTGTGGCCGGTGCCTACTGGCGTGGCAAAGAGGGCAATCCACAGATGCAACGTCTGTACGGTGTAGCCTTTGAGACGCAAGAAGAACTTGATAAGTATCTGGTAAATGTTGAGCTCGCTAAAGAACGCGATCACCGCAAGCTCGGTAAGGAACTCGATTTGTTTGTCTTCTCTGATCTCGTTGGTCCGGGGCTTCCGCTATTTACTCCTCGAGGTACCACTGTACGACGCCTACTTGATGAGCTGATGCGCCAAGTGGGCGAAAAGTACGGCGAAACTCGCGTACAAATTCCTCATATTGCCCGTCACAAGCTCTATGAAACTTCTGGCCATGCCGGTAAGTTTGCAGGTGAGATGTTTAATGTGGCCAGCCACTACGACATCGAATTCGATATGAAGCCAGTCAACTGCCCACACCATATTCAGATCTATGACGCTGTACCACGCAGCTACAAAGACCTCCCGCTTAAGTATGCCGAAGTAACGATGCAGTATCGAGATGAAAAGCCAGGTCAGATTGGTGGATTACAACGTGTACGCGCCATTACCGTCGATGATGGCCATATCTTCTTGGCGCCTGAAAACGTCGAGCAGGTGATTGGCGACTTTGTTAAAATCATCCAAGAAGTTCATGGTGGACTTGGTATGTATGGTGATCACTGGGTATCGTTATCTCTGCGTGATCCACAGAAACCCGAGAATTACATTGGCGATGAAGCCGACTGGAAGGTCGCCGAAGCTAAACTTAAAGAGATGTCTGATACATTTAAGCTTGATGCCAAACCTATGGAAGGAGAGGCAGCCCTCTATGGTCCTAAGCTGGACTTCATGTACTCGACTTTAATGGGCAAAGAGACTCAGTTGGCGACTATTCAACTCGACTTCGCGACTCCTAAGCGATTCGGCCTAACCTACATCGATGCTAATGGCGAAGAGAAGACGCCAATTATGGTGCATCGCGCGATCCTTGGCTCACTGGAGCGCTTCATGGTCATACTCCTCGAGAAGACCGGCGGTTGGATGCCATTCTGGTTAGCGCCTGAACAACTCCGAATTGTGACCGTTAATGAAACGGTTGGAGACTATGTCAAAGAGGTGACTAACGTTCTCGACGACATCGTGCTCATGAGCCCCGTTAAATACAATGAGCTGCGCTACACCGTCGACAATCGTAATGAAAGTCTCGGCAAGAAGATCCGCGAAGCCAGTAAGATGAAGATTCCCGTGCAGCTCGTAATCGGCCCACAAGATGCCGAAGCCGGCGAGGTGAGTGTTCGTCTGCAAGATGGAGAGCACAAAGTGAAACTTACTGAGCTAGCAACTTATCTAGAGGAGCTCAAGTAGATGACGCAGGGGGCAAAGCCAGTTCTGGCCGTCGACATCGATGACGTGATGGCGCCTTTTGGCCCTAAGT
>CAYPFI010000039.1:0-6318 GCA_964410005.1 uncultured Candidatus Saccharibacteria bacterium
GCGAGGACTTTAGCTGGAAGGCGTAGTTTACCTGCGTGGGCAACAACATGCGCGATGCGAACAACTTCATCGCGGCCTAGCGACTTATTTTGATGATGGCTTAATGACTGCACCTTATCGTGATCAAGATAAGCTTGTAGAGCTTCGATTACCAGTGCCGTGGTGAGTTCCGGTGATCCAGCATATCGCTGGGCACTACCAGCCTGAGGAGGCTCGTAGTAAAGTGCCGAGGCGCCCCACCCGTCCTCCATCTGTGCCTCAAGCATGGCTTCAATATGTCGAACCTTCACCTTGTCCCCTTGATGCAGATTATATGCCGCCGTAACCAACATGGCTTTGTGCAATATCGATTGCGGACGCCTCAACTCAGCCAAGACTTGCCTGGCCAGGGATTCATGAGCTGGTCCAGAATACCATCGCGCGATAAAGTACAGCGCCGGAATAGGCCCAAGGTAATATGGCGATTCCAGGCGTCCATCATGAATACAGCGAGTGATATATGCTTCAAGCGCTCGAGATTGCACACCTAGTTTTGATAACATATAGCCAATGTTGGCATTGACTACCACATCCACATCTCGCCATTGTGCATCGTCAGGCGACACCGCCCAGGTGACATATGGTCCTCCAGCCTTGGTTTCGCAGGCAATCAGAGACTTTGCGATAATAGCTTGTGCCGCAGCCGGCAACAACTTAGGTTTATGGGAAGCAATTCCAGCCACTGCGCAGGCAGTGTCATCCCAGTCATCAGGGTAGGGTCGACTATTGCTCCCCCGCTCCCAATAGTTCCAAGTCCATTCGTCACTGTGTTGAGCCAATAAGTAACTGGCCGCACGACTAGCGATATGATGAGCCTCCGGCATACCAGCTAACCCATCAAGTATGAGAGCCGTAACAAAGATATTATCATTAATTTGAACTCTGCTGAATTTATCGGGCGCCGTACTTACAAGTCCACTAAAGCGTCCGTCGTGGCGCTGATTGCCTGCAAGATAATTAAGTCCGCTTTGTATGCTTCTTTGGATACGATCGTTCATGGATTGGGATACCTATAGTAAATGTTGTGCCTTGTTTTGGACTGCTCTGGACCTGCAAACTACCCTTAAACTGTTCTTCAATGCTTTGCTTGGCACTCGGCAAACCAAGTCCCAAGCCTCGACCTGCTCGCTTCTTCGTGCTATAAAAATTCTCGAAAATATGAGGCAAATCGCGAACAGGGATACCAGGACCGGCATCATGTACGGTCACGATAAGTCTTTGACCTTCAGTACTAATGACTACTTCAACGACGCGATCTGTTTTACGACTCTTGGCATAGGCTTCCGTGGCATTTGCTATCAAATTAGCTATGACTCGGTGAAAAGCTACCGGGTCACCAAAGATAAACTGTTCGTCGACTACCACAACGCTTATTTTGACATTGGCAGATCGAGTCTGATGCCGCAGAAGACTAACTACTTCGGCAATAGCATTACTTGCCATAAACTTAGCTGACCTACTATCACCTTGTAACTGTTTCCTAGCTGAACCAATGTAGTTCTCGATGTGATGCAAACTGACCAAAGCCTCGCTCAGCAACTCTGAGCTCTTGCCGTCGCCAATCTGCTCTAAGTTGAGCGATGCAGCTGTTAAAGGAGTCGACAGATCATGAACGAGCCCGGCACTTACTCGACCAAACTCCGCAAAGTGCTGCAACTCAAGTGTCCTTTGTAGCTGGGCTTGTTCCAATTCACGAGTGCGCTCTGCAACGGCAATCTCCAGTTGATCTCGCTCTTTAGCCAGCGCTTTTTCTGAGCGCCACGCACGACGCAACAAACTATCAATCTCATTGTTGGCAAGCCAGGCTACGGCGCCAACAATACCGTAGATCACTACTAGGCCAATTGCATCGGAGAACTCTAGTCGCTTGGTCAACCAAGATGTATCGGTCGATAGCACGCTACTTGTCTGGGCGTACCCCAAGAATAATGTCCAGGCCGAGACGATGACAGTTGTAACAATCACCGCTCGAGAGCTAATCACGAGCCCAGAGACTATGATAACCAGAACCGCCAAAAGTTCGGCCATCGGCAACTCAATACTCCAGGCCATGGCAAGCTGGAGACTCGCCAGCAGCAAAAGCCCAGTTAATGCATAGGCGCCGAGCTTGTAACGTCCGCGCCGAGACAACCACCACAACCAAGCAGCAACCACCAAGAATACGAGCGTAGTGGGCACTGAATTAGTCTTATGAGCATTAGCCCCCAGTAAATGAGTAATGCCCGATGAAAGGGTTGTTGCTAAAGCCGCAAACGTAACAAAGCCGATGAGCACATTAAAGATATACTCGCGACGTTGATCATCAGGCCTGTCACTCAAAGGACGAATCAATCGTTGGTTAGCGGCTTTTAGCAACCGGCCCATTAGCTCGTTAGGTCCGCAGAGCTCCAGGGCAAATATTCACTTGCGGCCTCGGCGGCAATAATCGGCAGCGCCTCGGCATTTCTGGCATCTTTATTTGTTATGACGGCCTCGAGTAGTTGATTCATACCAACCTCCTTATACTTCATACACCCCATCTTTACTATACCTACAGAATATTAAAAAATTCTTAAATTTGGCAAGATTTTTGTAAAAATCTTTTTCTTCGAGAAACACGCTCATGGTTATCGAGAAAACCGCGCGTATCATGAAGTGCACGATGCGTAAAATTATGATTATCACAACCTTTGTAAGTGGTCTTTTGTTTTGGAGCTCTCCAATACAAGCAGCTTCTTCGACCATCCGTGCCGAGATTGCGCCGATACGAATCATCATTGTCGATAATAATGATCAAATTACTACTATTCATACCAATACTCAGATCGATATTATGCCGACCGTCGAGCAAAACAACCGACAAATTCCCCTAACTGCCGATATTCGACGTCAATACAGCGTCGTCTGGCCTATTCTGCGACTTATGCAGCCAACCAAGTTCTAGTCAGCCAACCAGGAGCGTGCTATGCTATAACCATAACAATAGTGAGGTTATATGTTTGGCAAAGTTGAAGAACTTTTAATTATTCTCGTCATCATTTTGATACTATTCGGTGGCAAGAAGCTCCCCGAGCTCTCCAAGAGTGTCGGTGAGTCGATTAAAGAGCTCCGCAAGGGTTTTAAAGATGACGAACCAGCAAAGACCAAGAAAACCGCAAAAAAATAGCCTCGGAAATTTAGGTGGAATGTGAGTAACCAGGCGTCATTGCGAGACCATATTCGTGAGCTGCGATCGCGGCTCTTGTGGATTTGTGCTGCTTTTTTTGTCTGGTGTGGCATTGGATACCTTATTCGTGAACCTCTGACTCGCCTGATTCTCCAGCCGCTTGGATCATCGGTTTACTACAGCAGTCCTCAGGGAGGCTTCGAGTTCTTTATGCGCGTCATCATGACGGCTGGCTTCATTGCCGTGGTTCCGGTCATCGTCCATCAACTTATTCGCTTTATTGAGCCAGCTGTTGGGCGCAAGATTACCAGCAAGATAATGCGTCGGACCCTGCTGTGGTCGCTTGTGCTGGCAGTAACCGGCATTGTATTCGCCTACTTTACGATCTTGCCAACGAGCTTAACGTTCTTTGGCGAATTTGGCGGCAATGCTGTAAAACCGCTTATCTCTGCTGATTCCTACCTAAACTTTGTACTAGGCATGCTCGCCACCTTTGCCCTGCTCTTTCAATTGCCCTTGGTTATCTCTATTATCGATCACATTAAGCCGCTCAAGCCACAGCAACTTACACGTTATCGTCGACACGTCATTGTCGGGAGCCTGATTATTGCCCTCATCCTGCCCTTTACCTATGATCCGGTTACTCAGTTTGTGATCGCCCTGCCGATCGTGGTGCTCTTTGAATTATCGGTATTAATTGTTCGATGGAATCACCGCACCACAAGGGCACAGAAAAAGGACATGCGAATTGCAACATTAGTTAATGCTCTTCATGAGTTTAATAACCCAGTTAAGGCCCCAGCGATGCCTGCGGAAATTATCGAGATCGTGCCAGAACCCGAGCCTGAAGCTATCAAGCCGGCCGCAACCGAGGAGATCCCGGAGCTGCCGCGATCAGCTCGACGCGTACTCGTAGGTCCCTCAAAGCTCACAACCAAAGCTCACCCGCAAATTCTCGACTTACGCAACGCCAATTAATAGTTTGTGACATAATATAATTATGATTACCTACTTTGCAGGTCCAATATGTACAGGACTTGAGTGTTGGGGCATTCTGGGGATTTTGGTGCTTATCCTCATTGGGCCCTTCATTATTAGCGGTATACTCATAGCTCTTGGCGTATACCTAGTTTCTGGCAAAAAGACGCCTGGCGCATCAAGTCCAGTCAACCTTAGGAAGACTGTTGGCATTGGCGCATTGATAGTTGCTGCATTTATTATTACTACCGCAGGCTACCGCCTCGGCAAAGATGCCCAGGACCAACGCGAGTCTCAAAAAGCACTTCAGGAATACAGCGCTAAAAAAGAAGTTGCCGCAAAAAAACGTGATAGCCTTAGATCTGCTTTTCAGAAATCAGGTCGTGCTATCTATACCATTCCGGATGAAGCGCATCGAGTTCAGGTTAGTATCGACGGCGAGGATACATCAGCAATGGCAACAACTCGCTACACGGCAGATCCTGAGTCAAAGCAAGTACATTTCGCTTTCCACCACTTTTTAGGTACACCCAGGGATTCTGAAGCTGTATTTAAATCTGTCCTGACCTTTACTGGGACGGATGACAACTACCATAATAACTGCCAAGAAGCAGCATGTACCCTGATTGCAAAGAATGAGAAGTTTGAGATAAAGCGCGTTAATGAGGTCCTACCGCCCGAGAATCTTTATGAGGTAATGATAGATGGTCAAGTCATCCTTATTTCAGCTGAAGCCGGCACATCTTCCAGCGCCGCCTACAATAAAACTATCTCGCAAAAAGTCGATCAGCAGATCGCTCATTTAGTGGGCCAACTCCAGCCTATCGATAAGACTGCGGCTCTCTTTTTGCAATTGTAACTTAATCAAGTAATCAGGTATAATCTAAAGCATAACAAGTATCATTTCATGAAATACAAAAAAGCTATTATTGGATTCGGCCTGCTTGCCGTAATAGTAACGCCTGTTGCAGCCGGTGCAGCCACGAGCAATACAACCATTAGTTCACAGATAAATTCGGTTATTGGTGTGTTTACGACCAACGGCACCGTCAACGTTGATGTCACGCCAAGTGGTGCTGGCGCCCAGACTATTGCCAGCGACACGGTAACGATTAGCACTAATGACCCTGACGGCTACATCCTTAAACTCGCTCTTTCGACGGCACAAACTGCCCTCGTATCAGGCTCGGACTCAATTCCAGCTAGTTCAGGTTCACAAGCCAGTCCAGTGGTAGCAGCCGCCAACACTTGGGGCTACCGAGTGGACAGCATTGGTGGTTTTGGCGCAGGGCCAACTACAAGCGCCAGCAACCAGGCCATTGGCGCACGAACCTTCGCCGCCGTGCCGGCCACTGCCAGCCCCAACACCCTGAAGACCACTTCTTCCACGGCCACTAATGACACGACCACCGTTTGGTACCAAGTAACTGCCGACACCAGTACCGTGCCTGGAACCTACACCAACACCGTAGTCTACACCGCGGTGACCAACTAGCCATGAAACGTCTTCTGCTGGCCATGGGGGTGGCTCTGGCGGTGCTCATCCCAACAAGCGCTCGAGCAGCCCAGAGCATCACTATCACGCCAACATCAATTGATAAAACCATCGAACCTGGGCAAACCGTCACTGGGGCTACTCAAGTTCTGAATCAAGCCGATACTGCCTTTGACTACAAGGTGTATGCCACGCCCTATAGCGTAAATGGCGAGGAGTACGATCCAAGTTTTACCCCAATCCCTGGTGCCACCGATGTAAGCAGCTGGTTTACGCTCAAGCCCGTCAAGACTCATCTTGACCCATATAGTACTTCCCTGCTGAATTACACTATTAAGGTGCCTGCCAATGCTAAGCCCGGTGGCTATTACGCCGTTATCTTTGCCGAGACCTCTTCAAAGGTTGAGGGTACGGGCGTCGTAACTCAAAAACGCGTTGGTACCGTGGCGTATATAAAAGTTGCTGGCCCCATAACCGAAGCTGGTCGGGTAATTACCTGGGATGTTCCCTGGCTGCAAGAACCAAACCTTAAAGAAACATTGAGAATTGAGAATACCGGGGCTGCACACTTCCCAGCAGTTATCCGCACTACTGTTTCGGATATTTTTGGGAATAAGAAGTTTAGCTATACCCAGCAGCGTAATGTCCTGCCAGAAAAAAT
>CAYPFI010000040.1:0-6301 GCA_964410005.1 uncultured Candidatus Saccharibacteria bacterium
CTTTTTTGTTCATTTTACCTAAATTTGATGTGTAAAAATAATCTAAACTTCTAAACACTTATAATTTCTAATTTTAAATTATGAAAACACTTAAGAAAGGAGATAAAGCTCCGAATTTTTCAGGATTAGATCAGAACTCAGAGTATGAATTCCAAGTAGTGGCCATAGGACCTGATGGATATATCAGCCAGCCATCCAATACGGTTAATGCCTCTACCTGGGCTGATGTATCGAACGGCATGGAAGGCAACGGTTCTACAGGCAATCCTTATCAAGTAACTACCTGCCAGGAACTTCAGGATATTACTATGCACCTTCAATCTGGCGTACAGTACATTCTCGCCAATGATATCGACTGCTCCGACAGCATCACCTGGAATAACGGAACAGGATTTGAACCAATCGGTATGCATGGAGAGCCCTTTAATGGGACGCTCAGCGGCAATGGCCACGCAATTACTAATCTCTATATTGATCAGACTGCTAATGTGTTCAATAATGAAATCGTCACCGGCTTATTTGGAGTTGCTGGCGGTTCAGCCCGACTGCTCAACTTTAAATTAGCAAACGCCACCATTATTGGTGCCCAAACTACCGGGGAGACAACTGGATCCACCGGAGGTATTATTGGCAAGATAGACAGTAGCAGCGGCGGCTCTCCAGTAGTGTCAAGGGTGAGCTTCGATGGCAGCATCACCCTACCGGGCTGTAATGGCTACCACTATGTTGGGGGTATTGTCGGAAGAATGACGGGAGATCTAAATCTTGATAGTACGTCATCCACCGGAGATATTGTCGTCAACGATAATGGCGACTGCTATGAATACAATTATGCTGTTGGGGGTCTAGCGGGGGCTATTGAAGGCACCGACATAGACAATACTACGGTATCCAACAGCTACTCAACTATGAACATTACGGTAAGCGGCGAAGCAACCAGCTATTGCGGTATATTATGTCGAGATATCGGCGGCCTGATTGGACTTGCCAATAATGTTAGTGTCCAAAAGAGTTACGCCGCTGGCGATATCGACGTGATCGGAGACACTGGAAGCTTCGCCCAATACATTATCGCAGGTGGCCTCATTGGCGAGCAAAATAGCAACATAAGCCTTATAGATAACTTTGCAGCCACGCCCATAGATGTACCCGTACAAGCAACCTGGGTCGGAGCTATGGTTGGCTTTGATCATAACTACGCTATAAGCGGCGGTAGTTGGAGCAATGATCTATTTGATTATACGGTGCTTGGGCTCGGGACCGATGCACCCTGTGTTGGTAGTACTCCTGGCGCTACACGCTGTAGTGGAGTCAATAGTAATGGGTCACAAAATAACTACTTTACAAATAACCATGCTAACGAACCAATGGCCAGCTGGAACTTTAACACACTATGGGAAACTACCAGTGGCTATCCTAGACATCGCACTGACGCCAACATAACCGCCGCGGCCCCAACTGGCGTAACTACCTCTATTGCCTCCACCACCGCAATCACTATATCTTGGGATGCAACATCAGACCCTAGCGACACCTACAATCTTAACTATCGAAAAACCGGCGCAAGTAGCTGGACAAGTCACGCCGCCGGTACTGTCGCAAATAGTATCTCGGTAAGCGGATTAGACGAAGCAACATCGTATGATTTCCAGGTTATCCGCTTTGACAAATTTGGCTATCATAGTGATGCCGTAATCGTTACCGCCAGTACTGCACGACCTAATTACACGCTAATCAGCTCGTGCCAAGATTTGCAGAATATGAATAATAACCTTACTGAAAACTACGAGCTGGCACACGACATTGATTGCTCCGACACCGTTAACTGGGATGGCGGCCAAGGATTCAAACCGGTAGGTACCTTTGAGCCATTTACAGGCAATGTAAATCCTTTTAGTGGTGTACTGGCCGGGAATACCCACACCATCTCCAACCTCTATTGCAATCGGCCCGGCGAAGCTACCTGTGGGCTCTTTAGCATGACAACTGACGCTGTTATTCAGGATCTTACGCTACAGTCTCCCGTTATAGATGATGCTATTCTCAGTGCTGGCAGCCTCGTAGGTGTCGTGCTCAATAGCACTATAACCAATGTGCATAGTAAAGATGTGACAATAAATGGTAACCCCGCCATAGCCGGCGGACTCATTGGCGCAGCTGCTACTGGTGGCAACCCACAAACCGATTTTGTAACTATCACCAAAAGTTCGGTAACAGGCAGTATTACTACCCCAGCTGGTGGCACCGCCAATATCGGTGGCTTCATTGGGGGCATTAGTGCTTCTGTAAACATTCAAGACAACTACAGTAATGTTGCCATCACTACCGCTGCCGTTAGTATGGGAGGAGGGTTTACGGGAATGGCACAAATCCAAGACTCTAGTATTATTAGCAGAAACTATGCTGCAGGTAGTTTTATGGTTACTAGTTCTGATCCAGAACTTAACCAAGCCTCACCCCTGCTGCAGGGCTTTCCGACCACATACAGCTTGCTGGGTGGTTTTGGCGGAGTGTATGTTGATGATGACGACGATTCAGCTACCGCTACCATCACCAACAACTTTGACCATGTGGCTCTTTCTAGCGTCAGCCCTGAGAATATGTCAACTGGATTCTTTGTGGCCGCAACAAACCCAGATGTCGACTTCTCGACCAATGCCTTTGATGCCGACCAGGCTGGCACTACAAACTGCGCGAGTTCACAAGTTGGATTAATAAACTGTAATGCCATTTCTGGCCAACCAAACTACTTTAAAAACAACTCCAGCAACTCACCACTTAATGAATGGGACTTTGTAAATATCTGGAAAAAGACTACTGAATTCCCAGTGTTTGATGAGGTCGTACTAACCACGCCAACCACCAACGTTGTACCACCAGTGGTTAGCAGCGCGCAGCAGCCATGTTTTACCGCGATCTTTGGCTTTGGCGAATGCCCTAAACCAACAGTGAAACCCGTAGCCCCAACGGTTGAACAAGCAGTAGCGACAGCCGTAAAGACTGAATCTATCGTTGGGGCAACCACTCGTGGATCAGCCACTACCCCAGCCGACGAAGTTGGCGTGCTAGGAGCCATTAAAAACTTTGTTCGGAGCCTGCCGCTGGTTGTAGTCGTTGGTTTCCCCTACCTCCTCTTCGGCCTCCTCTTCTTAGCCATTATCGTGCTCTTGCTAGAACTACTCCGCGAAATGCGCCGTGCGCACTTGCTTGAAGCGTTGATTAAAAAACAACAGTTGCTGGCCGAGGAACGTGATGCCTTCTGGCACCTGGCAGCCAACTACCTCCGCGCACCAGTCACCCTTATTGCTGGTGGTGCTGAAGCCCTACGCGACATGCATGCCATTGATCAGACGAGTTCAATCTCTATTCTGGCGACCAGTCTGCAGACCAAGGTTGGCGACATCATGAAGAAGATTGAAGGCAGCGTCAGCCTCCAGAGCATTAGTAAGATTCCACACGGCCTGAAGCGTGGTCATGTCCGCCGCAGTGTCTACCTCGTACCGCTGGCAATCATTGGCCTGCTGGTAGTACTGGCCAACTACGCCGCCTCTAGTTATCGCAACATCAATCCTGGTACTATGGGCTACCTGGCTCAAGCTCTGATCTTTGTCTGCGTCGCCGTTGGCCTCTATTGGGCACTCAGCTACCTTATTCAAGGCAAGAAGCGCCGCAAGCTGGCTCAAGACATGTACGAGCGCCAAACTACCGAGCTAGCCTCAGCGCGCCACGACCTCATTAACGACACAGCCACCATCCTCGCCAGCGACACCAACAAGCTAGATATGCTCATCAAGAACCTGCCAGCCACCATCGCTAGCACCGCTCCTGGCGCCCTGGCCACCCTCCGTGAAGGTACCGACCGCTTGCGCGAGATCGTTCATAGCTTTGAAATGCTTATTAAGGTCCAAGAAGCTGACACCGTTGCCACTTCAACCGTAGATCTTGGCACCATCCTCAGCAAAGCCCGTGCCAAGCTGACGCCACAAATCACCAGCAAGAACGTCCGTGTCATGGCACCTGCCGCCGCTCTGAGTGTCAGTGCCGAATCAGAAATGGCTCAACAGGTCATCGATAGCATTGTCTCTAATGCTGTTGATTACAGTCCGACCGGCGGCACGGTGAACGTCGAAACCCGTAACCTCGGCGACCACGTCCAAGTCCGCATCACCGACCAAGGTCAAGGCATCTCTAAAGATCAACTCGCCCACCTCTTCCAGCCATTTGTACGAGCTGATGGTAAGTCAGCTATGGATATGAGCCACGGCGGCTTCGGTATCAACCTCTATCTCGACAAGCTGATCATGGAGAAACTCGGCGGCACCATCGAAGCAGCTTCCGCACCTGGTAAAGGTACGGCCATCACTCTAACCTGGCCCAGCTAATGGGCGGCCAGCTCCGTAAACACTACTTCCTTGATCAATATGTAGTTATTGCGCCCACACGAGCCAAACGACCCGACAGTAACCCCGTAGACGCCAGTCACCACGAAAAGCCCACTGACACTGACATCGTGAACGAACGGGCCCTCTACACGCTCAAAAACGAGCAGGGCGATTGGCTCGTCAAAGTCATCCCTAATAAGTACCCGGCCCTTACACCCGAAACTCCTGAGGCTTTTGGCAAGCAAGAGGTCATCATTGAGACCCCCGAGCACGATACCGAGTTCTCTGGGCTCTCTTTAGGCCAGATCGAACGCGTATTTGCCACCTACATGAAGCGTGCACTATTGATGTATAACCTGCCGGGTATCCGCTATGTATCGGTATTTAAAAACGATGGTGCCAAAGCTGGGGCCTCGATCCGCCATGCCCACAGCCAAATCATTGGCTTGCCGCTGGTTCCTCCTTCATTGCAAGCTGAAGCTATGGCTGCCGCAGAATATGCCGGCAATCATGGCCACAGCGTCTATGGCGACATTATCCGCTGGGAACAGTCCAAGAAAGAGCGTATTGTCTACGAAGATGCCCATATTATCGCCATTACACCTTACGCCAGCCAGAACGCCTACGAACTCTGGATACTTCCCAAGAGCGATACGGCTACCTTCGCAGCCCTCACCAATGTCGAGCGCAGGGCCATTGCCGTGGTCCTCAAAGCCGCCTGTAGCTTCCTCGATAAACAGAACATTAGCTTTAATTTCTTTCTTCAAGATGCCGTTATGCACGAGCAACAGCGCTTTGTACTAAAGATTGAACCCCGTAAAAGCGTCTGGGCTGGGCTGGAGCTGGCCACGGGCGTGCACATCAACCCAGTATCGCCAGAGCAAGCTGCCAAAGAGTACAAAGCCGCTTTTAGCCTTAAATAAGCCTTTTATAAACGGAAAGCCCCATCAATCCTAGAGATTTCGGGGGCTACGGCGGCCAGGACCCGGGTGGTGAGTCCTGACCGCCTGAACGGCAGAAGGGGCCGAGGTTTGGCCGGGTGAAGGGAGGGGTGAACCTCGCCTCGGCCCCTTCGGATGTGGCTGAGTTTCCTCAGCAGCGCTACTTTTGCGTAGCGGAAGCGATCTTCGCGACGGACGTACAAGGACTAGATACCTTGTGAGACTTGCGTCCGTCGCGATTGGGATCACTGGGTGTCGACTCCCAGCAGTCCCGTCCAGGAAAGTCAGTGGTGCCGACGAGCTCCACTTCCTAGCCTAGACAAGCGTCGGCCCTTCCGGGTCAACCCCGGAAGCGCCGACCCTGGGTGCAGTGCCGAAGGATCGCGCGGATCCGTCGGACGACGTATTCCGAGACCGACTCGCGTCGGTGCACTCGGAGGAACGTTGCTCCCATGGTCATCACCTCCTCTGAGGTTTCGAAAGAGGCCATTAGGACCTCATGCCTACCCACCGTAGACAGGCCCTTGGATGTTAGCATAAATAATAGCAAATAGTCAATAAGTGGCTTAAGGATTGTAGCGCTCAGCTTCAGCCCAAGCCAGATCAAAAAGGGTGCGCATAGCAGCTGCCACCGCAGCGCTTTTAATTGTTACGCCAAAGGGATGATCGCCATCGAGAGATAGAAATAATGTGTGATCACCCGCCAGAGTTAGATCTCCATGAATTGGATACTTGTCGAGGGGAACATGACGGCTTTCGCGGATATTCTCAGCATCTGTTTTCTTGTAAACTGGTCCTCGCTCTGAAGTATAAATAAGCTTGCTCTTCTTACCAGCACGAATACGAGCTGGGTTACCTTGCTTCTTGGCGATCTGAGGGAAAAAATCTTCAACGGTATCGACATTACTGAGCCCGTAAATGTATTCTGTATCAGTCGAAACTGCACTCAATAGAAAAGAACCAATGATAGAATGGATG
>CAYPFI010000041.1:0-5969 GCA_964410005.1 uncultured Candidatus Saccharibacteria bacterium
GCCGCGGCCAAAAGCCTGACTGTAGAGATTATTCATGTAACTTGATGGATAAACTGATGCAGCGAAGCTCGAAGCCACTAAAACGATACCCGTCGCCACGGTCAGAGCCATAAGCGGCAACACCATCTTGATTGACGTCTTAGTATGCTTTTGAAGTTTTGGTTTACGGGGCTGTTTTGCCATAGAACATCCTAAATGTTACCGCTAGCGTATCATATTTACGCTTACGCTTCAAACAGATGTAGGTTACTTTTTACGTTTCTTCTTTTTACCTTTTTCAAGCCAGCGAGCTTTACGATCGTCTACTTCAACTTTTTTAGCTAATGGCAGATTACGAACGGTTTTTACAATGTAATAAATCATGCCGGCCAAGATAACGAGCAGTAGATAAATCGGCCAACGCGAACCAAGAACCGCGACGGTTTCATAGGCAGCCAGACATATAAAGAAGCCACCGAGAATCGCGGCAATACTCAGCCAAGCTATAAGCTTACCTGATTGGCTCTCGGCCTTACTCCAGCGCCTTCCATAAGCCAGAAGAATACCGATAACGACCACAAGTGCTACAAATAGCACCGCAATATAGCCGTAGAGTTCCGTGCCCTTAGGGGTAGCCGCCAGAAAGTCAAATTGCTTACTAAGCTTTTCAAGACTTCCAAGAACAGCCACTACCGCCCCCAGAACCACACCCCAGAAAACTTCCTTAGGCTTATGTCCAAGCACTTCACGAACCTTGGTAACATTACTATTAAAGGCAATCTTCTGCTCTTCTAGGCCGTCGACGAGAGCGTTGAGGACGACAGCCTGCTCACCCGTACTGCGCCGTACACCTAGCGAATCGTAGATAACAATAGCCGCCAATATAGCCGTAACGCCAAACAGTGGACTCATACTCCCCTCGCCTATCCAAATCGTCACAAATAACGAGGTAACGACGGCCGAGTGAACACTGGGCATGCCACCAGAGGCGTAGAGATAGCGAAAGTCTATCTCGCCCTTAAATGCCTGGATACTGAACTTGATCCACTGGGCAAGTAACCAAGCTACCAGCGGAATAAAGATATAGGGATTCACTTGCATGACCTACTCCTTGATTTCCGTTTCTTCTAATACTGCTTCACTCACCAGCGCGACACTGGCGACCTTATCGCCGTCTTTCATTCGCATGATGCGTACGCCTTGAGTAGCGCGACCAATCAGCGAGATATCCTTAACAGCTAGGCGAATAACCTGGCCTTGAGCCGAAACGATAACCAGATCGTCACCAGCAGTCTGGATAGCTCGCACGTCTACGGCTTTACCCGTCTTCTCGCTGACTACGCCAGCCTTAATACCAACGCCACCACGGGCATGAGTGGCAAACTGACTAATCTTGGTGCGCTTACCGTAACCGTTCTCCATGACAACCAGGAGTTCTGTATCAGTCTTGGCTACATCTACGCCCACCACAATGTCATTTGGTCGCAAGCGAATACCACGCACACCGCGAGTAGCACGACCCATTGGACGAGCATCTGATTCCTTAAAGCGGATGGCCTGGGCCAGCGCTGTACTGATTACGATCTCATCTTGGCCAGTAGTGTACTTAACCCAACCTAGCTCGTCGCCAGCATCAAGCTTAATCGTGATTAAACCACTAGCGCGAACATTAGCGTAGTCGGTCAAAGCCGTCTTCTTAATTGTGCCGTTACGCGTAGCCATGAAGAGATACCCCGTATTGAGAGTGGCAGGCAGGCTGATCAGCGCCGTTACACGCTCTTCTGGCTGCAGTTGCAGCAGATTCACTACTGGCTGGCCTTTGGCAGTACGTGAGGCCGATGGCACCTCGTAGCTCTTCAGGCGGAAGACACGGCCTTTGTTGGTAAAGAATAACAAGAAATCGTGATTAAAGGTCTGCACCAGATGTTCAACAACATCTTCTTCTTTAGTCGTCATACCCATAATACCTTTGCCGCCTCGGCCCTGAGCCTTATAGGTATTAGCAGCTACACGCTTAATGTAGTTACCATTCGTAAGCGTCACAATGACCTGTTCGTTTGGAACCAGTTCTTCATCACTAAACTTACCGAGCTCATTTGGCACAACTTGGGTGCGGCGTTCGTCGCCATATTTCTTCTTAATATCATCAAGTTCTTCGCTAATAACACGCAGAATCTCATTTTCATCAGCTAAGATCTTCTCCAGCTCAGCAATCAGTTTCATGAGTTCAGCAAGTTCGTTCTCGATCTTTTCACGCTCGAGACCAGTCAAAGTTCGGAGCTGCATGGCAAGAATGGCTTTGGCCTGGATAATGGTTAGACCAAACTTCTTCATCAAAGCTTCCTGCGCAACATCAGTAGACTTACTGGCGCGAATAGTCTTGATCACCTCATCAATATTATCCAGTGCGATCTTAAGACCTTCCAAGATGTGAGCTCGAGCCTTGGCTTTGCGCAATTCAAATTCGGTACGACGACGAATCACTATCTGACGATGCTTCAGATATTCTCGCAGCATCATCTCTAGATTCATGACACGTGGCTGAATGCCGTCTACCAAGGCCAGCATATTAAAGTGGAAGGTAGTCTGTAGCGGCGTCAACTTATACAGTTGATTCAAGATCTTATTAGGATAGCTATCCTTCTTAAGCGTCACTACAATGCGCATACCTTCGCGCGAGCTCTCATCCGTCAGATCAGCAATGCCCTGGATGCGTTTTTCGTGATGTAAATCAGCAATCTTTTCGACCAAAGTCGATTTATTCACCATATAAGGAATCTGGGTGATGATAATTCGGTGGACGCCCTTCTTATCTTCCTCAATCTCGGCCTTGGCTCGGACAACTACCCCGCCTTTTCCCGTTCCGTAGGCCGTTCGAATAGATTCTTGACCATAAATGGTGCCGCCCGTTGGGAAGTCAGGACCTTTAACAAACTCAGCCAGGTCCATGCTGGTAGCTTCGGGATTTTTAATAAGGTGTTGCACCGCATCAATCAGCTCGCCCAAGTTATGTGGCGGGATATTAGTGGCCATACCAACGGCGATACCAATCTGGCCATTTAAGAGCAAGTTCGGCAGTTTGGCTGGCAAAACGACCGGCTCTAAGGCCGAACCGTCGTAGTTAGGGCGGAAATCTACCGTATCTTTATCGATGTCATGCAGCATTTCTTCGGCAATGGCGCTCATACGAGCTTCGGTATAACGCATGGCTGCTGCTGGATAACCATCGATGGAACCAAAGTTACCTTGACCATCAACCAGCGGATAGCGCATCGCCCAGTCTTGAGCCATACGTACCATCGAGTCGTAAATGGCTGAGTCACCGTGTGGATGGAACTTACCCATTACCTCACCAACAACATTAGCGCTCTTCTTAAACTTAGCGGTATGACGTAGGCCGGCATTATTCATGACGTAGAGGATACGACGATGTACTGGCTTGAGACCATCACGCACATCGGGCAAAGCACGAGCGACAATAACGCTCATAGCGTAGCTTAGGTAGCTGGTCTCCATCTCGGTCTCTAGTGTACGAGGAGCTAACTTGCCAACATTAGTATCTACAAATTCTGGAACTTCTTGTTCTTCGATAATTTCCGGTATTGTCTTGTCGTCTTCCATATCGCTCCTAAATATCCAAGTTTTCTACTGATGTGGCATGAGTCTGGATGAAGCTCTTGCGAAGCGCAACTTCCTCGCCCATCAGCTTATTAAAGATGGCGTCGGCCTTTTCAGCATCCTCAACGTTGACCTTGAGCATGACGCGTTGAGCTGGATCCATGGTCGTATCCCAAAGCTGGTCAGCGTTCATTTCGCCCAGACCTTTATAGCGTTGAATACTACTGATGCCAGCCGCCTTGAGACGAGCCTTCTCGCCCTCATCCAAGACTTCTTCCTCTTCAGCCTCAGCAACGGGATTTTCGCCTTGTGGAGCTTCTACATCTTCGGCTTCTTCAGCCTCATCCGCCTTGGCCTTGCTCTTGGCCTTACGCTCAGCTGTTAATTGATCGATTAACTGGTCACGCTCTTCATCACTGTAAGCATAGACTTTCTTCTTGCCCGCATTGAGTTGGAATAGTGGTGGCTGAGCGATGTAGACATGGCCGTTATTAATGACTTCTGGCATGTGACGATAGAAGAAGGTTAGCAGCAAGGTTCGAATGTGAGCTCCATCGACGTCGGCATCGGTCATGATAATAATGCGATGGTAGCGTAGCTTAGAGACATCGAACTGCTCAGCAATACTGGTACCCAGGGCGATGATGATATTCTTAATTTCGTTGTTGCCGAGCATACGATCCAATCGAGCTCGCTCAACGTTCAATATCTTACCGCGCAGTGGCAAGATAGCCTGGAAATGACTGTCACGACCACCGATAGCCGAACCGCCGGCTGAGTCACCCTCAACAATGTAGATTTCTGACTCTTCTGCTTTCTTGCTTCGACAATCCGCCAGCTTACCTGGCAAGGTCATGCCGTCAAGCGCGCCTTTGCGGATAACCGTATCACGAGCTGCACGAGCTGCCATACGAGCGCGAGCACTTAAACTGGCCTTACCAATAATCTTTTTGGCTTCGTTGGGATTTTCTTCCATATAGTAGCTTAGCCACTCAGCCAAAACGCTTTCTACATAACCACGTATCTCAGGATTACCAAGCTTACCCTTTGTTTGGCCCTCAAACTGAGGATCTTGGAGCTTGACTGATATAACCGCTGTCAAACCCTCACGAACATCTTCGCCAGTTAGGTTATCTTCATTATCCTTGAGCAAGCTGTTCTTGCGAGCATACTCATTAATAACACGAGTCAATGCCGTCTTAAAACCGGTCAGATGGGTACCGCCCTCAGGGTTATGGATGTGGTTTGCAAAGGTCTTAATATTTTCATTGTAGCTATCAGTATATTGCAGCGATAACTCCACAACACAGTCTTTGACTTCTTTTTCGACATAGAATGGCGGCGTATTAATAACTTCGCGATTCTTATTAAGGTGCTTCACGTAACTCTGGATACCACCTTCAAAATAGAAACTATATCGTTTACCACTACGCTCATCTTTTAGCTTAGTGTGTACACCCTTAGTCAGGTAGGCCTCATGGCGCAGACGCTCCAAAATAGTATTGTAGTTAAATTCAATAGTTTCAAAAATTGTTTCGTCAGGATAAAAACGGATGCTCGTACCAGTACCTTCGGCTTTACCCACAACTTTGACGTCACTTTCTGGTACGCCACGACTAAACACCTGGCGATGCAGTTTGCCGTTAAGCTTGACCTCGGCAATCACCTTGGTCGAGAGTGCGTTCACAATACTAATACCGACACCGTGCAGACCGCCCGAGACTTTATAACCTCCGCCGCCAAACTTACCACCAGCATGCAAAACCGTGAGCACCGTTTCAAGGGCACTTTTGCCCGTTGAGGCCACTTTATCAATAGGAATACCACGACCTTCATCCGTAACCGAGACGGACCCGTCGTCATGCATCGTAACTTCAATCAATGAGCCAAAACCAGCCATTGCTTCATCGATGGAGTTATCGACAACTTCCCAAACAAGGTGGTGAAGACCTTCTACACCGGTCCCACCAATGTACATACCTGGGCGTTTACGGACTGGATCGAGACCCTCGAGAACTTGAATTTGACTAGCATCATACTCTTGTTTTTGTGCAGTTTTATCGGCCATAGCTGTAAGTTTCCACCCTTCTTTTCTTGCAATACTCCTAGTATAACCGATATTAGATTCTTAGGCTACCGTGCCATGTTCAGGCGCCAAACCTTTTTCCCAAAATTATACATTGTTATAACAATATTAAACTTTAGCCGAAAGACTAGGCTTGCCCAACCAATACAACATTACCATCTGGGTCGATTGCAACTTCGCCCGGTCGTACCTTGGGCTTTGGTGGTTCGATCGGTTTTGTCGGAGCAGGCTGTGGTGCTGGTGCTGGTGCTGGTGCTGGTGCTGGTGCTGGTGCTGGTGCTGGTGC
>CAYPFI010000042.1:0-5954 GCA_964410005.1 uncultured Candidatus Saccharibacteria bacterium
TCATTACTTTTAACCATACCCGTTTTACTATATTCGGAGATGATACAGCATTGGCTGCGATTTACTCCGCCGGCATTTCCAGGATCTGAGTATGTACCTTTTGTCTTTAGTACCATTCTGTTTTTGTATGGCGGCTTAGTCTTTCTTAAGAGTGCCGGAGATGAGCTAAAGGCTAAATTACCCGGCATGATGACGCTTATAAGTCTGGCAATTATTACAGCGTATTCGTATAGCTTAGCTACCCAATTCTTCATTACTGGCGACGGTTTCTTTTGGGAGTTAGCAACATTGATAACCATTATGCTGCTTGGGCACTGGCTCGAGATGGCCTCGGTGCATAAAGCATCTGATGCTCTGGAGGCTATTAAACAATTACTTCCCGACATGGCTGAGAAGCTCGTTAACGGTAAGCCGCAACAAGTTGCGGTTAGTGAACTTGTTATTGGTGATGTAGTATTAGTCCGACCAGGTGGGAGTATCCCGGCAGATGGCGAGATTGTCGATGGTAGCTCGTCGGTCAACGAGGCGGCCATTACTGGCGAAAGTAAGCCCACAAGCAAAATAATTGGTGATGATGTAATTGCCGGAACAATTAATCAGGACGGTGCATTACATATTAAGGTAACTCGGCTGGGTGATGACACCGCCTTAGCTGGCATTATGCGACTAGTAGCCGAAGCCCAGGCATCTAAATCTAAGGTTCAATTGTTAGCCGACAAAGCCGCCTTCTTGCTTACCTTTGTAGCTATTACCGTAGCCATCATTACCTTCATATATTGGCTCGTTACCATGGATGCTAACTTTGCCTTAGAGCGCGCGGTAACGGTACTAATTATTGCTTGTCCCCATGCTTTGGGTTTAGCCGTTCCCTTGGTGGTGGCTATATCTACCTCATTGTCAGCTCGGAACGGATTGTTAGTCCGTAAACGCTTAGCGCTCGAAGCCGCCCGTAAACTGGATGTCGTATTATTTGATAAAACCGGTACCCTTACTAGGGGCGAGCACGGAGTTACTAATATTTGGGCAACTAAAGGTTACACCGAGGATGATATCTTGCATCTCGCTGCAAGCCTGGAGCAGAATAGTGAGCATATTGTCGGCAAAGGTATTGTTGCGTTTGCTCAAGATCAACACACTCATTTCGATAAGGTTACAGCTTTTACTGCTTTACCCGGACTCGGCGTTAAAGGCACGTTGCACGGCAAGGATGTGTTTGTTGCGGCTAGTTATCGCTACATCAAGGAGCAAAAGCTCACAGTCCCTAAAGATATTGAGCAGCATACTAGCCAGGCGGCTAAAGAGGGTAAGACCGAAGTATACCTTATCAAAGATGGTAAAAAAGTTATTGGGGCGATTGCCCTGGCTGATATTGTAAGAGCAGAAGCCAAAGAGGCTATTCGGTCACTTAAACAATTAGACGTAAAGACCGCCATGATTACCGGTGATAGTAAGGACGTGGCGAGTTATGTGGCCAAACAGCTTGGTATTGAACAAGTTTTTGCCGAAGTTCGTCCAGAAGATAAAGCCAGTAAGGTAAAAGAACTTCAAAAGCAGGGCCTTAAAGTAGCCATGGTGGGTGACGGTATTAACGATGCTCCAGCACTCACTCAAGCCGATGTAGGTATAGCCATTGGGGCAGGCACGGATGTAGCTATTAAGTCGGCCGACATTATTCTTATTAAGAGTGATCCACGAGATGTGGTTAAAGTCATTAAGCTATCCAAGGCAACCTATAAAAAGATGATACAAAATCTAGTGTGGGCTACAGGTTACAACGTGCTAGCTATACCACTCGCAGCCGGTGTGCTCTATGGATACGGAATTACTCTGGCACCAGCTCTTGGCGCAGTACTAATGACGGCGTCTACAATTATTGTGGCAGCCAACGCCCAATTGCTCCGACGCACGGATTTGAGTGGCGTAAAATAGGAATATGACACGTTCACGAAAAATTATTCTTGGTGGTTTAATTCTTGTCATCATCGGTTCGTTGGCCGGGCTGGGATATATGTTACGTCCGCAAAGCGATAACGTTCCAAAGCAGATGCTCACCGAAACCGGCATAGGTGATACCGGAGGGATTACTCTAGCAGAGGTCGAGAAGCATACTGGACGAGACGGTAATAGTTGCTGGGTAGTAGTCGACGATACGGTTTATGAGATTAGCGGCTTCATGCAATGGGCTGATGGCGTGCACTCACCGTCAGGTGGCAAAGCTCGCTGCGGTAAAGATTTAAGCGAAGTTATTAATGAATCGCCTCATGGCAAATCTAAGTTAAAGTACCTCAAAGAAATAGGGACTTTTAAAAGATGAATCCAGAAACCTTAGATCCTACGCCAGAAAAAACAAACCCCGATAAACTCCTTTGGATTGTAGCAGCCATCGCCAGTTTACTGGTGATTGTGGCGGGTGTCACCTATTTAGTTACCCGACCTAAAACTGTCGAGCCTCAAAAAACAGCCGCCTTTAACGATTGCCCAACGGTGAACAAACAACACCCTGGACATTGTATAAGTTCTAATATCAACACCCTGAGAGTCCAACCCGGCACACCCAATAACTACCAATTCTCAGTACTTGATGCTAAACAGCAACCCATAAAAGACTTTGAAACAGTTCACGAAAAACAGATGCACGTAATCGTAGTTCGTAAGGATCTAGCATACTTCCAGCACATTCATCCAACGCTTGATACCAATACCGGGATTTGGACATTGAATAAACTGACATTACCTACAGATGGTCCATATCGACTATTTGCTGACTTTACCGTAGCAGGTGATAAAAGCCCGGTTACCATCTACGAAGACATTAATGCCGGCGACATGAGCAAGTATAAAAAGCAAGCTATTGGTGAGACCAAGGAAGATAAAACCTTTGGTCGATATCAGGTAATCCTCCAAACAGATCCATTAATCGTCGCCGCTAACACCGAAGCCAAGCTTACTTACCTGTTTGGTGACGCCCAAAACGCCGGACAAAGCATTAATAACTTAGAACCATATCTAGGTGCTATGGGCCATGCCGTCATATTATCCGAGAACCTGGACTTTATTCATGCTCACGCCATGACTGATAAGACTCTTAATAGTCGAGGTATTGTAGAGTTTATGGCTAAGCTACCTAAGGAAGGTAATTACAAGGTGTTTGGTCAGTTCCAGCACGAGGGTAAAGTATTCACGACTGATTTTGTAATCCCAGTGTATAAAAGCCTAGCACCTGGAGACGTAAAGATTAATAGCGGCAATGATGAACATTCAGGGCACGGGTTGTAAGTCTTTGGTATGATATAACAATGAAAACAGACCCAGAACACCATCACCACCACAACGACAGCCATGAGCATGGCCATTCACATGGTCTAGTTGACGCATCAATTGTTCGGTCCAAGGCCGGCGTCAAGGCGGTTAGTTTAAGCTTTTTAGTATTATTTATAACGGCAGCCATCCAGGCCGCAGTGTACCTGTCGGGTCATAGCGTGGCATTGCTGGCCGACTTAATACATAACCTCGGTGATGCGCTAACTGCTATTCCTCTCGGCTTGGCATTTTTCTTACGAAGTAAGAAAGGTGAGTTTTGGGCTGGATACTTCGTTGTAGTATTAATCTTTATTAGTGCCGTGGTGGCACTGTTCGAAGTTATTGATCGGTTCCTCCATCCGCAGACACCAACTCATTTACTAGCTGTATTTGTTGCCGGTCTTATTGGATTTGCAGGAAACGAAATAGCGGCAATCATTCGTTATCGAGCGGGCAAGCGACTTAATAGCCCTGCTCTAATAGCAGACGGCAACCATGCCCGTGTCGACGGTCTCGTGAGTCTAGGTGTTGTTGTCGGAACCATTGGCGTAGCTCTAGGCTTCCCGGTAGCCGATCCGCTTATCGGCCTAGCCATAACGCTACTGATACTTCGTATTACGTGGCAGTCGTGGCAAACTATAAAAGCTCAGTAGGGCTACAGCTAACGCCGAAATAGTAGATATGACATCCCTAGCCGCCGAGGTTTGGCCACTATATCGATCTACCCTAATCTGGGTTTATAATTAGATACATGATGATGCAAACGACCAAACAATCACCTACTAATCATAACTTTTCAAACGATACAAAATTTCATATGGTGCGCTTTAATGGCCGCATGATGATTGAGACTCAAGAGCGCTTCAAGCGTTATATCCCCCTTCAAAAAGAACAATTCGAGAAATTCATATATAAGACCCAGGGGGATGTTAGCCGCACACGAATAAATGATTTATTCTCTTATGCATGCAGCACGGCTAAAGATCTGACGCAGAATGATCGCTTTATATTATTTGGACATCAAGTCTGGGATACAGAAGACCTTGTTCTGCGCAGTAACATTACTGCCGTTGACTGCATATGGCGCTCGCCATACGCCAGTATAACCGATCCAAGCGGCGCACCGGTGGCTTTTATAATGAGCCTAGCAGGTGGTGACCAAGGACTTTACGACGATATTATGCAGAGCCTAGCACCCCTAGTAATGGCAAGGAAGCCTGATGGCGTTATTTGGTGGATTGGTGACGGTGCTAAGAATATGAGCATGTTAGCCGAAGCTATTCATCAGCTGTTCCCGCACCAACTGTCGAGCGTGAGTATAAAGCGGCTGATTGGTGGACGCGATACCCCACTTCTTAACGAGACATTCGGCAATATAGTTAAGGAAGTCAGCGATGGCCAAGTTGAAAGCACAGATATCTACAAGTCCATTGCCACGCATGAAGACTTTAGGTTACATAAGTACCATCATCAAAGCGGCGTAGAGATACGAGGCAACGTGCATCACATTTTCTTGGCCAACCAAATGCCAACGTTCAGCCGCAAGGGCTATTCAACGCAATGGCGTACGTTCGTTATTCCGTTCAGCCAACATACGGTAACCAACTCCAAATTTGAGCGACAAGAATTTACAGCTAAAATGTCTGGCCTGCTAATCGCTGAGATGTGCCGATATGCAAATCGCATTAAACAGCAGGGCTACCGTTACGAGTGGTCGGCTGCCACCATCGCTGCAAATCCCCATCTTAAGCAATAATTTGTAGTTCTTGTGCTTGCAGTCCCCTCCTCTATAACAGAGAATGTGGGGAGTTATTATAGGAATGAGGCAATAAATGAGCTTGTATTGGTCGCAGCTGGAAGTATATGAAGCAGGACTAAAGTCTTTGTCCAAGAGCAAACATGCCCCAAGCAAGAAACTGTTCAAATACCTTACGGAGTTCCAGCAAGATGAGCTGTCTACCGGTGGGATAGACAGGCCTGCAAACTTTGTCGCGCAGCGCAAAGAGTTAGTGGGCGTAATGCGCAATAACTTCGCCAAGTTTGGTTACAGGCAAGTCATTAGGGGAAGTGGACTAGACGTGGGGGTATCGAATTTCTGGGAGCTGCTGTTTGCTATGTACTATGTAACGCAAGAAATAGAAATCATAAATAACATTGGCTTCAAAAATATGGAGATTGCTCCAGGCGTATCTACCGCCAGAAAGATACCCCATGTTGAGTTTAAGATTATAGATGAACAGCTCCAGCAAGAAGTGGCACTAGTGTCTGATCAAAAACATGAGGCTCTTTTGATACTACAAGGAAAGGTACTGAAGCTACGTCTCGATAGCCAGACACATGCGCTAAGTCACTACCAGACGACAGACGCAGATACATTCCGCGCATGCCACAAACTAATTCACAGCCCTGACAAAGCCCTTAAAAGAAGTGAGCTAGGCGTTAGGGGCAAGACTATGTTGAAAGATTTACCAAAGAACATGGGATTCAAGGAAATTATACGAGATATCTTTATTACTTATGACAAGAATGATAAAACACTAAAACTAACAAAGTCAGTTGAGCTAAACAATGTGCAGTATGCGGCTATACAAAAATACCTCGTCAAGACATTAAAAGATAAAAACAGCGTAACTTAGGGTTCAATAACTCCATCA
>CAYPFI010000043.1:0-5866 GCA_964410005.1 uncultured Candidatus Saccharibacteria bacterium
TACGGATACCAACGCGGAAACGGATAAACTCATCGCTCACGTGCTGTATGATTGATTTAATGCCATTATGGCCGCCAGAACCGCCACCGTGGCGGACGCGGAGTTTGCCGAACTCTAGATCGACGTCATCAAAGATAACCACGATTTCGCTAGGCTCAACTTTATAAAAGGTGGCAATAGCTTGCACTGCTTCTCCGCTATTGTTCATAAAAGTCTGAGGCTTGATAAGCAGTGCCTTATGATCGGCAATCTTAATTTCGCAAACTTCACTCTTAAGCTTCTTTTCGACCTTCCACTCACTGCCGAGAGCATCGAGTACCATGAAGCCTACATTGTGACGGGTTTTTGCGTATTCTGTTCCAGGATTACCGAGGCCGACGATGAGCTTCATTATTCCATCCAGTCTGCTTTTTCTTTATGCTTATCTTTAAATGTAAACTTAATTGCCGTGCCCGTAAAGTCGTAGGTCTTGCGGATTTCATTTTCCATGTAGCGTTTGTAGCTCCAGTGTAGGAACTCTACGTGGGCACCAAAGACCAGGAAGCTTGGTGGATTACTATCGATTTGGGTGATGTAGTTCAGCTTAGGATGACGGTTTTTAAGGCCAGCCGGCGGATGACTGAGGGTAACTTTACGCATCCAGGTGTTGAGCTCCCCGGTGGGGATTTTGACGGCGCGACGATCAGCAATCTCAGTGGTAAGTTCAAAGAGTTTGGTTACATTAAGACCCTGCGTAGCTGAGGTAAATACCACCGGCGCCCAGGTGAGGAAGTCGAATTCACGGTACAGGCGGCGCAAAATGCGGGCTTGCGTCTTGTCTTCGGCATCAACCGTATCCCATTTATTGACTACAATAATCATTCCCTTGGCAGCTTCCATAATCTGGCCAGCAATGTGCAGGTCCTGGCTGGTCCCGAGCTCTGAGGCATCAAGTACGAGGATACAGACATCGGCTGAGTTGGCGGCAGCTAGGGTTCGGTAGCTCGAGAACTTCTCGATCCCTTGCTCGATTTTGCCGCGGCGGCGTAAGCCCGCAGTATCGCTAATGATCAGTTTGCGACCATGGTAGACCACTTCTGACTCGTTGACATCACGAGTCGTGCCTTGAATATCGCTCACAATAGCTTTCTGCTTGCCAACCATACTGTTTAAGAGGCTGGATTTACCGACGTTTGGTCGGCCAAGTAAGGCGATGCGCACCGAGTTGTCGGCTTTCTTGCGGGGGGTCTTTTGTGGAAGGTCGGTGACGATGGCGTCGAGTAACTCGCCCGTTCCGGTGCCATGGATAGCAGAAACTTCGATTGGCTCACCAAGCCCCAGGCGGATAAAATCGTCGGCTACACCACGTTGGGTAGTATCGGCTTTGGTAAGGGCCAGAAGCACCTTCTTACCTGTTTTGAGGGCTAATTTTGCAGCTCGGCGGTCTTCGTCGGTAATCATAACGCCGCCATCGGCTGCCATGATGATAATATCGGCGCTGCTAGCAACTTCTTGGATCTGGTCAATAATATCAGCTTCAAGCTGATCACTAGCCTTGGTAAGTCCGGCGGTGTCGGCTAGTAAGAATGGTATGCCGTTCCAGATCATCTCGTGTTGGTTGGTATCGCGCGTAGTGCCTGGGCTGTCGTGCATAACGGCTTGGCGACGGCCAATAAGCCTGTTAAACAGGGTTGATTTGCCAACGTTGGCGCGTCCAATTATTGCGACGATAGGAAGCATGTAAATCTTTCTTACTTAGTAGTGTACCAGGAGTAATTAGCGGTAACCCAGTCGAGAATTCGAGTGGTTTCGCCAAAACGGTCGGGGCTGGCTAGGACAACAGTTATGATGTCGTGGCCATTAATCTTGCTGAGCGTGACCAGGCATTCACCGGCAATCGGTGTGTAGCCGGTTTTGACGCCGAATACTTTGACGCCGTCGAGCAGATCATTAGTGGTCTCAAGGGTATAGACTTTCCCCTGCTCACTCGTAACCTTCATGGTCTTGGTGGAGGTGAGCTCAGAAAAGAGTTTATTCTTGAGGCCGAGACGTGCAATGGTGGCCATATTCTTGGCACTGGCCAGGTTACCGGCGTCTTGGAGACCACTTGCACTGGCAAAGGTGGCATCCGTCATGCCCCACTCCTTGGCAATGGTATTCATTTTACCATAAAACTTCTCTTTTGTCCCGCTATCATGGATGGCGAGAGTGTCAGCGGCATCATTGTCACTAGGAATCAGCGCAGCGGCCACTAAATCTTTGAGCTTAAACTTGTCACCTGGCACCAGTCCTGCTAGTGCATCTCCCTGTTTATAAGGCTCGAGCTGCGGAATTGTCACTTGTTCGTCGGGGTTGTGCTCTTTCAGGATAGTAAGAATGGTCATCATCTTGGTGAGGGAGGCAATGGGACGCGCTACCTCAGCATTCTTCTGGTATAAAACCGTACCCGTTGTGGCATCGACGACGTAGACCGAAGCAGCATAAACACTGGGCTGTGAGGCATTTTGAGCGATTGGCACGGGTGCGCTGGGCTCGGCTTGAGCCACACGGGCTGCAGGTAGTTGTTGATTGCGAACCAGGCCAGCTGGTGGTGTAATACCGATAACCGTCATAACGGCAATGGTGATGAGGGCCAGGTTCATAGCACGTCTCCCCGGCTTATCTCCTTGTACTCACCCGTTTTAAGATTACTGAGCGTTAGCTTGCCAACTTTGCTGCGGTGCAAGCGATCAAGCTCGTAGCCTAGCGCTTCAAAGGTGCGTCGTATCTGACGATTGCGACCTTCATGGATCTTTATTAGCCACTCTCGGGCCTTACCACTGACTTCTAGCTTGCTAATGCCATCTTCTAGCTCCACGCCGGCTTGGAGCGCGCGCAGATCTTGGTCACGCAGTGGGCGCGGGAGCCGTGCTTCATACTGCTTCACGACTTGATGTGACGGATGGGTAACAGCTTGGATAAGATCGCCATCATTACTCATAATCAGTAAGCCAGATGTGTCTTTGTCCAGCCTACCGACATAGGTGAGATGCTGAAGTTCCTCGGGGAGCAAGCTATATACCGTGGCTACATTCCCCTGCTGAACCTTGCTGCAGATAGTCTTGATTGGTTTATTGAGCATAATCGTAGTGGTTTTGAGCTGCTTAAGGGGAACGCCATCGAGTTCAATCACATCCGACTCGTTAAACTGTTGTCCCATCTCGGGTAATTTGCCATTCACAATAACGCGGCCATCAGTAATAGCCTCATCAGCACTACGGCGACTTAAGCTGGTGTGCTTGGCCAAAAACTGGTTAAGACGCATGATTTGTCCTTATTGTTGTGGTTGAGCTGGTGGAGCGGTCGGAGCTGGCTCGACGGGAGTCGCTGGTGTTGGTGTAGGTACAGGTGCTGGTGTCACAACTGGTTCGCCAGGTACTTGAGCGGGTTCAGGAGCTACAGGAGTTGGCGCAGGCACTGTCACAGGATCGACTGGCTGAGCCGGGGCAACAGGAGTAGCCGGCTGGACTGGCTCAGCTGGCGCCGGTGTGGGGGCAGGTGCTGGAGCAACGGGAGCTGCTTGTTGATTGATAACTGGACTTTCAGGAGTAATAGTGGCGCCTTGAGCGGCAGCGGCACCGTCGGCCAGTGTCTGCGTGACGGCTGCAGCTAGATCATCAAGGCTTACTTGCGATTTTACAAAGTAGCGATTCACGCCCAGGGCTTCACCGCGCTTGCGATAATCGTCTTGACCGAGAGCCGTCATCATAATAATGCAGGTGTGCTCGGTTTGAGGAGTTTGGCGCAACATGTCGAGGACATCAAAGCCATCGATTTTAGGCATCATGGCATCAAGGATAATCAGATCTGGTGCTTCTTTGAGAGCTGTTGCCAGACCAGCTTCACCATCACTGGCGGTAATAACGGTATGACCATCGGCCTCTAGGCGCGATGAATAGATGGTTTGCAGATCGATGTCGTCTTCTACGAGTAGGATTTTTGCCATGTGATTCCCTGTGTTACTTCTTGAACTAATCATATCAAGCATAAGTAGTGTTGACAATGCTTGACAAGAGATATATAAAGTAAGCATAAGCTATCCAATATAAAAACAAAAGGAAACATTATGGCTGCTGTAAAAGCAAAAAAACCAGCATCAAAGAAACTCAAGGCCAGTCAGAAGAAAAAAACTAATAAATGGCTGATCGTCGGCGGTATTTCTGCTGTAGCAATTATTGGCGTAGCAGTAGTGCGTTTTAGTAGTGCTAGTCAGTGGGTATCGATTTGGCGATCAACTAATAGCCCTCATGTACTTACGGACCGCGTAACGGTAAGTACTACTGGTTATACGCCTTATAAGAATGGCGTTACTATTACAAAAGGTAGTCGCTACCGCTTTTGCTTAAGAGGCTATAACACCTATAACCCATCTGCTGGACGTACTACAGCTGCCAATATCCAGCTGAGTTTCGATTTACGTGATCTAAATCGCAAGAGTATCGGGACAAGAGCGCCATCCACTAAAACGTACTCATCCAAAGCTTGGTCGCCAGGAACAGCAGAGCTGCATTGCAGTGCTGAGTTCAGCGCAACTAAAGCCAGCTATATTGCCATCGGACAAGCTAAGATGGTTTCCGGGAGTGGCCAATTCATACCAACGGCCTTATCAATTGACTATCTTCGCTAGCCCTGTAGGAATAACAAGAAGCCGCCTTCGGGCGGTTTTTGGTTTGGTAGTAAATACTATTAAAAATAATAGTATTTAGTCTAAACAGTCGGCTGGATTAATACTTGCTTATCGCGTTCGGCTTTGCTCACTTGCTCGGCGCTTAGTTGGGGAAGTACAAATCCAAAGGTTGATCCTTGGCCGGGCGTACTGCTGAGGGTGACATGCCCGCCAAAGCTTTCGATGACCGTGCGACAGAGATATAGTCCGAGCCCCGTTCCACTAACCGTTTGGGCAGTTTTAGCTACGCGATAGAACTTCTCAAAGAGGTGTGGCTGATCTTCTGGCGCAATACCAGGGCCAGTGTCGGTAACATTAAATGAGATCTCGGTCCCATTCCCCTGCACCGCCACACTAATACTGCCAGTTGGGGTGTACTTGATGGCATTCTCTATGAGGTTCATAACCACTTCGCGTAGACGTTCTGGGTTGGCCATAACATGTAGGGGCTGTTCGACGACGGCTGTGCCGGCTGGACCAGCACCAGCTACACTTAAGCTCAACTTCTTGCTGGCAGCCACGAATTGCATATCACTTACCACGCTTTTGACCATATCGCTGATGTTAACGGCTTCTCGGGGCAGCTTCTTAGTGCCATCTTCCATCTTGGTAATAGAGAGTAGATCGCGGAAGAGCATGCCAAGGTGGCCAGTGCTATCGTGAGCTTTTTGCAGGATGCCTCGAGCGCGCTCGTCGATGGTGGCAACCTTGGGATTCATGGCTAGACTTAAGTAGCCTTCGATTGCCGCAACTGGTGTGCGCATCTCGTGCGAGGCGGTGCTAATAAACTCATCTTTCTGACGCTCGAGCTCTTTTTGCTTGGTAATATCGCGCATAACGAGGATACCGCCGGCGGCTTTCCCCTCTTCTGACGGCACGGCGGTAGCGGTCACGGCGAGTAAGATCGATTTATTGTCTTTGCTCGTCAAAACCAGATCGTTACTAGCTACGGCTTTTCCCGTGGTCATGGCCTGAGCGAGCGGATCACTGGCCTGCATGGAGCCATCATGAGCTTTGAGGGCTAAATTGAGAGGCGTTCGATAATCGAGCCCGACTGAGCTGGCCGTACTCCAGCCAGCCATAAAAGCGGCGGCACTATTCATTAGGGTAATCTTGCCAGCACTATCAACTACAACCACCCCTTCGGTCATGGCATTAACCAGGGCTTCGGCTTTAAAGCTG